>CAZUGH010000004.1:49583-70842 GCA_964619785.1 uncultured Lachnospiraceae bacterium
TTATCTCGTGAGCAGACGAGAGCAAAGAACAAGGAGACGTTACTTGAACTTGTCAACAATTCACAGGCAACAGAGAAACAAAAAGAAAAAGCGATGAATGAAATTGTTGGGATGACAGCGATTGCTGAGAAGGAAACTGCGACGGAGAATTTGTTGGCTGCGAAAGGATTTTCCGATGTTGTGGTTAGCATGGTTGATGATAGCGTAGATGTGATTGTAAATGCTAAAAATTTGACCGAACAACAAATTGCACAGATTGAGGATATCGTAAAACGTAAAACAGAAGTAACTGCTGATAAAATTGTAATATCTCCTGTTGGCAAAAAAGAATAATTCTGCTATAATAGATTGAAAGTATGCACATATTAAGTATGTGTAATTTGTATAAATCTAGGAGGTACATTCAGATGGATGAAAAAGATACAATGAAGATGGAAAGTGAAGGCATTGGTGAGGTTCAGATTGCCAATGAAGTATTTGCTACCATCGCAGGTATTTCTGCTGCTGAAGTAGAGGGTGTTGAGTCTATGGTTGGCGGTTTTACGAATGAACTCGCAGGAAAGTTCGGTGTGAAGAATTATTCGAAGGGTGTGAAGGTTAACATCGAAGGTGGAGATGCTACTGTGAACATTGCGATTAATATGAAATATGGATATAATATCCCTAAGACATGTAAGGCAGTACAGGATAAGATTGCACAGTCGATTGATAACATGACAGGACTTAAGGTCAAAGAAGTAGATGTTCGTATCGCAGGAGTTACACTAGAGACTGAAAAATAATGGTTTCCCATGACAACCCTTATCTCTATAAGGGTTGTTGTTATGCGACATGGAGGAAAGAGGAAGTTATGACAAGAAGAGAAAGCAGAGAGCATTTATTCTGCCTATTATTCCAAAAGGATTTTTATAATCAGACGGAATACAGTGAGACATTACCAGCCTATTTTGAAGGATTAGACAAGGCAGTTAGTGAAGATGGACAGCAAGAGATTATCGACAAGCTTACGCGACTTATCAGTCATCTGGAAGAGATTGATATGTTGATTGAGAAGTATGCTACCGGATGGACGATGGACCGAATTGGTAAGGCAGAGTTAGCCTTGTTAAGAATCGCTGTATTTGAAGCAAAATACGAAGAGGACATACCGGTTGGGGTAGCGATTAATGAGGCAGTTGAATTGGCCAAGATTTATGGTGAAGATAATGCTCCAGCATTTATTAATGGTATCTTAGGGAAGATTGTGAATGAATAATCAACAGCATGTATATTCGGTATCTATGGTGAACCAGTATATTAAGAATATGTTTGTAAGAGATTATGCGCTGAATCAGATTTATGTGAAAGGTGAGATATCCAATTGCAAGTATCATGGATCGGGACATATCTATTTTACAATTAAAGATAAAGCCTCCCAGATGAATTGTGTCATGTTTTCCGGTGACCGTGGTGGGCTTTCTTTTCGTATGGAGGATGGTCAGGAGATTGTCGTTGGTGGACGGGTTAGTGTCTATGAGCGAGATGGAAAATATCAACTCTATGCGAAGGAGATTTTGCTAGCGGGAGATGGACTTCTCTATGAGAAGTATGAGAAATTAAAGAAGCAGCTTGAGAGTGAAGGTTTATTTGACTCATCGGTTAAGAGAGAGATTCCTCGATATGCGAAACGGGTTGGTATCGTGACAGCGGATACGGGGGCAGCGATTCAGGATATTTGCAATATCTCTCATCGAAGAAATCCCTATGTTCAGTTGATTCTTTATCCAGCCAAGGTTCAGGGCGAAGGAGCTGTGAAGACAGTGATTCGAGGAATTCATGAACTAGAAAAGCAGGATGTTGATGTGATTATCATTGGTCGTGGTGGTGGATCGATTGAGGATTTATGGGCTTTTAATGAGGAGAGTTTAGCTCGTGTAATATATGAATGTGAGATACCAATCATCTCAGCAGTAGGGCATGAGACGGATACGACAATCAGTGATTATGTTGCTGATATGAGGGCACCTACGCCATCCGCTGCTGCCGAATTAGCAGTTTATGATGTGAATCAGGTGATTGCTCAGTTTGAACAGTGTACAGAACGTTTGCAAATGGCGATGATGGGTCGCGTATCCACAGAACGGATGCGATTGACGCAGTTTCGCAATCAATTGAACTATCTGAGTCCGAGCAATCAGATTTTGCAAAAGAGACAGTTTTTGCTGGATGCTGAGAGTCGCATTTTCCTGCATATGTCACATCGGTTAGAGCGCTCGAAACAACAGATGGCACTTTTAGCAGAGAAGCTCAATGCGCTGTCACCACTTACAAGGTTAAAGAGTGGATATGCTTATGTTGAGGATGCACAGGGCCAGATGATTGATGATGTGGGTAATTTGAACACAGGAGATACCATTGGCGTGACATTTTCCTCGGGCAAGGTGAAAGCGCAGGTATTATCTGTTGAGAGAAAGGTGGAAGAACATGGCTGAGAAGAAAAAGCAGACATTAGAAGAAATTATGGAGGAACTTACTACGCTCGTTGATAAGCTAGAGAATGACAATATGAGCTTAGAAGAGTCCTATCAATGCTTTTCGAAGGGTGTGAACCTTGTGATGGAAGGCAATAAAAGTATCGATAAAATTGAAAAACAGATGGAAGTATTGAGCGGGGAATAGTGGATGAAGAATTTTAAAGAACAATTAAACGATAAGGTACAGGATATCGAGGAAGGAATCAAGCGATATCTTCCCAAAGAAGAGGGTTATGAGAAGACAATCTATCAGGCGATGAATTATAGTGTGTTAGCTGGTGGCAAACGTCTGCGTCCAATGTTTATGAAGGAGTTTTATCAGCTCTTTGGTGGCAAGGAAGAATCTGTGATTCGCCCATTTATGGCTGCGATTGAGATGATTCATACGTATTCGCTTGTACATGATGATTTACCAGCGATGGATAATGATGATTATCGCAGAGGTCGTCTGACGACGCATAAGGTCTATGGCGAGGACATGGGCATTTTGGCTGGTGATGCGTTGTTGAATGCAGCGTTTGAGACAGCATTTCTTGCTTTTGATACGGATTGTGATGCCAAACGTATTGGAAGAGCTCTTCAAGTTATGGGAGATAAGGCTGGAGTTCATGGCATGATTGGTGGACAGGTTGTGGATGTGGAGTCCGGTGGTAAAGACTTGGATTTGTCAATGATTACATTTATCTATCATAAGAAGACTTGCGCATTAATTGAACTGAGTATGATGGTCGGTGCAATTCTAGGTGGAGCGACACCAGAACAGGTTGGTGAAGTGGAGAAAGTTGGTCGAGATGTAGGACTGGCCTTTCAGATTCAAGACGATATACTAGATATTGTTGGTGATGAAGCAGTACTGGGTAAGCCGGTACATAGTGATGAGAAGAATGAAAAAACCACATATGCGACGCTGGTTGGACTTGGTCAGGCACGAGCAGATGTGAAGAGTTATTCAGAGGATGCGATAAACATTCTAAGAAAAATTCCAGGTGATAGTGAATTCCTTCAACAATTGATTGAATCATTAATTAACCGGGATAAATAGGAGACGTTACTGTGAGTAGTTTATTAGACACAATCGTAAAGGCAAATGATATCAAAAATATCAAGCCGCAACAATACAGACAATTAGCCAAAGAGATACGCCGAATGCTTGTCAAGAGTGTTAGTCATACCGGTGGACATTTAGCATCCAATTTGGGAGCTGTGGAACTAACGATGGCGCTTCATTTGTGCATGGATTTCCCAGGGGACAAGCTTGTCTGGGATGTGGGGCATCAATCTTATACACATAAGCTGTTAACTGGTAGACAGGATGTATTCTGTTCGCTTCGTTCTTTTGGTGGTATCAGTGGATTTCCGAAGGTGGAAGAAAATCCTGCAGACACCTTTGATACCGGACATAGTTCAACATCCATATCGGTAGCGATGGGTCTTGCGAAAGCAAGGGACCTCACAGGAGGCGATGAGAAGATTTTCGCTGTTATCGGTGATGGTGCCTTGTCTGGTGGTATGGCTTTTGAGGCATTGAATAATCTGTCTTCCCTTGGGTCGAACATGGTTGTAGTTCTCAATGATAATAAAATGTCGATTGCACCAAATGTTGGTGGTATGTCTAGCTATCTAGGTAAGATTCGTGTTAATAAACAGTATAACCAGCTAAAGCAAGAGGTCATGGATCGACTTGCCAAGCTTGAGAATATGGGAAGCGCAATTTCGGACAAGATTAAGAGGTCGAAGGATTCGATTAAGAGACTTTTTGTACCGGGTATGTTGTTTGAAGATATGGGGGTCACTTATATCGGGCCAATCGATGGTCATGATGTGGAAGAGATGGTAAATGCATTTACGATTGCTTCGGAGGCAGACAAGCCAGTACTCGTTCATGTCGTTACGAAAAAAGGTAAGGGATATCGTCCCGCAGAAGATAGACCTTCTGCTTTTCATGGGGTTGATCCGTTTGATTATCATACAGGAACTTCGGAGAAGGAAAAATGTGTTCCGGGCTATACCGATATTTTTAGTGAATGGATGGTAGAGGCAGGAGAGAAGTATCCACAATTGGCTGCGGTCACAGCAGCGATGCCGACGGGAACGGGGCTGGGTGCATTTTCCGAGCAATATCCAGAACGTTTCTTCGATGTTGGTATTGCAGAAGAACATGCCGTGACATTTGCCGCCGGATTGGCAGCAGGTGGGATGAAGCCTGTAGTTGCGCTATATTCTACATTTCTCCAGAGAGCTTATGATCAGGTGCTTCATGATGTCTGCCTGGGGAGACAGCCAGTGACATTTGCGATTGATCGTAGTGGATTGGTTGGTAAGGATGGCGAGACACACCAGGGAATTTATGATATATCATTCCTTTGTTCCATCCCGAATCTGACGATTTTAGCTCCAATGGATGGAGATGAATTAAAGAGTTCTTTAAATTATGCGATGGAGTACCAAGGACCGATTGTTATTAAGTATCCAAGAGGAGCCGCCTATTCTCGTGAAGAGTTGCCGGAAGCACCGATTGAGTATGGGAAAGCAGAGATTCTTCATCGGGGAAAAGAAGTATTAATACTAGCTGTCGGCAGTATGGTTGAGACAGCACTTGAAGTGCGAGATATACTAGAGGCAGATGGAAGAAGTGTTACGGTTGTGAACATGCGATTTGTGAAACCATTTGATGAGGAACTAGTATTGAAGCTATATAAGAGTCATAAGATGGTTGTCACGATGGAAGAAGGTATCCTAACGGGTGGTCTTGGACAACAGATTCAGGCATGTCTTCATGAAAATGGATGCTGTCGCAAGAAGTGTATCAACGTATCCTTGCCGAACCAGTTTATTGAACATGGTACGCCGGATGAGTTAAAGCATAAATACAAACTGGATACGAAGTCAATCGTAGACAGAATTAAGAAAGGCTGATGAACGTGAAGGAACGTTTGGATGTATTATTGGTAAAGCGAGGTTTGGCAGAGTCTAGGGAGAAGGCAAAGGCAGTTATTATGACTGGCAATGTATTCGTTGAAAACCAGCGCGAGGATAAGGCTGGACAGACTTTCCCTGACACGGTATCAATTGAGGTTAAGGGCAAGAAGATGAAATATGTGAGTCGTGGTGGCTACAAGCTTGAGAAGGCGATGGAAAGCTTCCCGATTGTTCTTGATGAGAAAGTCTGTATGGACGTCGGTTCTTCGACGGGTGGATTTACGGATTGTATGCTTCAGAATGGGGCTCGATTGGTATACGCCATTGACGTAGGAACGAATCAGCTTGTATGGAAACTCAGACAAGATGAACGAGTTGTGTCGATGGAGAAGACGAATATTCGCTATGTGGTGCCTGAGGATATCGGTGAATTAGTAGATTTTGTTTCGATTGATGTGGCATTTATTTCTCTAACGAAGGTACTGCCTGCTGTCTGGCATCTCATGAAGGAAAATGCGCAGATGGTTTGTCTGATTAAGCCTCAGTTCGAGGCTGGAAGAGAAAAGGTTGGCAAGAAGGGCGTTGTTCGAGAAAAAAGCACGCATATCGAAGTGATTGAACATATTATCAATTTTACGAGAGAGATGGGATTTTCCCAACTTGGTTTGGATCATTCTCCGATTCGTGGACCAGAGGGAAATATTGAGTATCTCTTGTATCTTGAGAGACCGTCAACAGGAGAAGAACCAGTTTATCATATTCCTGAGGGAGCTGTGGTAGATTTGGTTAATCAAGCTCATAGTACATTGTGATGGAGGAAAGCATGAAGAAGATGAATCGATTCTGTATTGTAGCCAATACAGAAAAGGATGTGGGTTATGAAGTGGCCAAACAGATTAAGTCCTATCTAGAGCAACATGGTCGCATTGCTCGGATTGTTTCTGATGCCCATGCAGTGAACCATCAGGAGTCAATGGATTTAGCAATTATCCTTGGTGGAGACGGTACGATGATTCAGGCTGCTAAGGTGTTGGCTAAACTTGATTTACCTATGATTGGTGTGAACCTAGGAACGCTTGGATTCCTTACAGAGATCGAGAAACCCAATATGTTAGCTGCTTTAGATGATGTACTATCGGGACAGTGTTGGACGCAGAATAGGATAGCATTGACGGGTTCGGCAAAACTTGGTAATGTGGAACAGACGCTTGGTTTGGCAATTAATGATTTTATTATTGGTAAGCGCGGATTTGGACGTATGATAACGACTCAGGTCTATGTAAATGATGAGTTGGCGGATACATATGTGGCGGATGGTGTGTTGATTGCAACGCCGACAGGTTCCACCGCCTATAATTTGTCAGCAGGTGGACCTGTTTTGTCACCGGCGATGGAAGGATTTATCATCACGCCGATATGTCCACATTCATTAAATAAGCGAAGCATTGTTGTATCAGCACAAGATAGAATCAAGGTTAAGGTTGGACAGACTAGAGCAAATATTATTGATGAAGCAACTGTTAGTGTGGATGGACAACTCTTGAATGATGCGCAGACTGGTGATACAATAGAAATCTATAAGGCCACAGAGAAGATTCAGTTGGTGAGATTTGAAGAGACTGGATTTTTCCAGCGAATGCGAAATAAGCTGAACCGGCAATAGTTTGGGGGACCGTGGAATGAAAAGTCGACGACAGAATAAGATTATCGAATTGATTGGCAAACATGAGATTGAGACGCAGGAAGAACTGGGCGTGCGCTTACAAGAAGCGGGCTTTCAAGTGACTCAAGCTACGATTTCTAGAGATATCAGAGAGTTGTGTCTGACGAAAGTGCCTGGAGAGTCTGGGCGACAGAAGTATGCAATCATGGGAACAACAAGTGGCATGTCGGAACGTTATGCCAGAGTGTTGCGTGATGGCATGATTAGTATGGATAAAGCAGATAATATATTAGTGATTAAAACGGTGAGTGGTATGGCTATGGCAGTGGCAGCAGCCATTGATTCGATAGGGATTGATGAGATTGTGGGTTCCATTGCCGGAGACGACACGATTATGTGTGCCATCCGAAGTGCAGACAAGGTTGAATCTGTCATGAACCGTTTAAGATAGATAAAAGAAAAAGGAGATTAGGACAATGTCAGGACATTCAAAATTTGCAAACATTAAGCACAAAAAAGAAAAGAACGATGCTAAGAGAGGTAAGATTTTCACAGTCATCGGTCGTGAAATAGCGGTAGCTGTCAAAGAGGGCGGAGCTGATCCGGAGAACAATTCGAAGCTTCGTGATGTGATTGCGAAAGCAAAAGCCAACAATATGCCAAATGACACGATTGAGCGTGGTATTAAAAAGGCTGCTGGTGATGTAGACGCAGTTAATTACGAGACGGTTACATACGAAGGCTATGGACCAAGCGGAACAGCTATTATCGTAGTTGCCTTGACAGACAACAAGAATCGTACTGCATCAAATGTACGTAATGCTTTTACAAAGGGTTACGGAAGTGTAGGAACACAGGGTTGTGTATCTTATATGTTTGATGAGAAGGGACAGATTCTGATAGATAAAGAAGAGTATGAAGGCGATGGAGATGATCTGATGATGCTGGCTTTGGACGCTGGTGCAGATGACTTCAACGAAGAGGATGACAGTTTTGAAATCCTTACGACTCCAGAATCATTCTCTGAAGTTCGTGAAGCATTAGAGAAGGAAGGAATTCCAATGGCGCAAGCTGAGGTATCCATGATTCCACAGACTTATGTAAAGCTAACATCAGAAGAGGATATTAAAAATTTCCAGAAGACAATGGACTTGCTTGACGAGGATGACGATGTCCAAGAAGTTTACCACAATTTAGAGGAAGACGAAGAATAAATGGTAAGGATTCGATAGGCAGATTACAGAAAGCATTTAGGCTTGCGGGGTAAATAGAGGATAAAAGTAGGATTTATACCCCGGAGCGTTTTTGGTGCATGTCGGAAGTGACGTAAATGCGTACTGGTGAATTATGTAAAATAATAAAAAGTGCAGCAATAGATAAATTATGAGCTTCTGTACCCCACTTTTTTTGAAAAGCGGGGTACAGAAGCTCATTTCTTTTGAATTTATACCCCCAGAAGCAATATTAGGGTGTGAATTCTCCCATGTATTTACAAAAAGGGGATAAAAAACTAGTTTTATAATGATTTATACACCGCACCAGCAGGCAACCCTGCACCAGCAGGCAACCCCGCCAGCAGGCAACCCCGCCAGCAGGCAACCATTCAAAATCAAGCTTCTTTATAAATCAAGAATCCTCTCTCATCAAGTGCTTTCTCGATTCGGTCTAGCCGCTCTTCGGAGTCGGCGCGGATCGTATGGTAGTGATAGTTTGATGTGAGGTTCTTAAGATGGGTGGACTTGCCGCTAGCGATATCTGCTACAAAATCTTTGATGTCATTACGATTACTAATATTTAAGTCAGCTTGAATCTGGCCGTATACTTTATGATTGACAAATACATTGACAGCAGTTCCACCATAATCCACGATAATCTGTAGTTCTTCCTCAGTTTCAGCATCGGTATGTGCCGATTTAATAATGCGTTGATAGCCACTTTGACGGTTGAGAAGATAGCCACGTGTGGTTGAGACAATATCGAAATTGGCAGTACGTAATAGTGCGATATCCTGTACGATGACTTGGCGGCTTACATGAAGCTGTTCGGCAAGTTTCGTTCCTGATATAGGTTCTTTCGTACGTTGTAATAGATGAATAATTTCTTGACGTCTTGTATCACCATCCATATCTATACTCGTCCTTTCTATTGGTTAATGGGATGTAGATTCTTAAGAGAAATATCTAGAATCGGAGCGGAGTGTGTAAGTGCTCCACTTGAGATATAGTCTACACCGATATCTACTAACTGGTCAACATTTTCCTTTGTTACATTTCCCGAACATTCTGTCTCGGCACGACCGTTGATAATCTCAATGGCACGTTTCATATCTTCCGGAGACATATTATCAAGCATGATGATGTCAGCACCAGCATTGGCGGCTTCCTCTACCATCTGCAGATTTTCGACTTCAACTTCAATCTTACGAACAAAAGAAGCATATTCTTTCGCCATCTTGATCGCCTTGGTTACGCTTCCTGCTGCGCCGATATGATTATCTTTTAATAAAATACCATCGGAGAGGTTGTATCGATGATTGTAACCACCACCGACTTTAACAGAATATTTTTCAAAAATACGCATATTTGGTGTCGTTTTTCTCGTGTCAAGAAGCTTGGTTTTCTTGCCTTCAAGAAGTTTGGCGATGGTATGTGTGTAGGTGGCAATTCCGCTCATTCGCTGTAGGTAGTTTAGCGCCACGCGCTCGCCAGATAGTAGAACGCGGATATCACCTGTGATACGCGCCATCAGCTGACCCACCTTGACTTCATCTCCATCCTGGCAGAAAAATTCAATCTCAGTCGTTTCATCAAGAAGAGTGAAAACTCGTTTGAATACCCAGAGCCCAGCGATGATTCCATCTTGTTTACAGATTAATTGAACTTCCCCCTTTGTAGCGGTAGGCATAACTGCATTGGTTGTGATATCTTCACTTGTAATATCTTCACGAAGAGCCTGAAGAATTAGGTTATCGGCATTTAGTGTAAGTGTAATATTATTGTTCATGTATTTTTTTCATCCTTTCAATTTCTTGTTTAATCGCTTCTTGGTGTCTACTAGACCATTGTTCTAAATCGCTGTATTTATCATAATTCACTCTCGGAGTGTTGGCAAGCATTTCATGAGTAGTAGCAATCTCATGAGCTGCCCGCTTCGCAAATACCATGCTTTCAAGAAGAGAATTGCTGGCCAATCGATTGGCTCCATGTACACCATTGCAGCTGGTTTCGCCAATGGCATATAAATGTTTCATGGAAGTACGACTCTCTTCGTTGACCCAGATACCACCCATGAAATAATGCTGAGCAGGGACAACGGGAATACACTCTTTTGTGACATCATAGCCTTCCTCGAGGCAACGTTGATAGATATTAGGAAAATGATTGATAATCTCATCTCGCTCGATTCCGTCCATTGATAACCAAACATAGGGAGTACCATCAAGCTCCATTTGCTTACGGATTGCCTTAGTTACGACATCGCGAGGAAGCAATTCATCGACAAAACGTTCTTTGTTGGCATTGAGAAGATGAGCACCTTCACCACGAACGGATTCAGAGATTAAGAAACGTCGTCCCGGTTTTTCTGAGTATAAAGTGGTAGGATGAATCTGTATGTAGTCTACATTTTCAAGCTCTATTCCGTGATCAAGAGCAATTCCTAGAGCATCTCCCGTAAGATGGCGAAAGTTCGTGGAGTGATGATAGAGGCCACCGAGACCGCCACAAGCAAGAACTGTGTAGTTGGCTGTGTAGGTTGCTAGTGTTCCATCCGATTCCGTAACAATAATGCCGTAACAGATGTTATCTGCCTCTAAAATATCAATCATTGATGTGTGTTCGAGAATTGTGATATTATCACGTTCCATGGCACGAGCAAGAAGCTTACTTGTGATTTCGTGACCGGTGATGTCTTCGTGGAATAGAATTCTTGGTTTGGAATGCCCGCCTTCTCTAGTAAAGAGGAGCGAACCCTCTGCGTCATGTTCAAATTCCACACCATAGTGAATCAGATTTCCAATGATTTCACGAGAGGAACGAATCATGATATCCACAGATTCAGGACGATTGACATAATGACCTGCCTTCATGGTGTCTTCGTAATAACTGTCATAATCCTCTGGTGAAGTCATAACACAGATACCACCCTGAGCAAGAAAAGAGTCACTGTGTTCCACCGTATCCTTGCTTATGAGAAGAATTTGCTGGTCAGTTGGAAGCGAAAGCGCGTGAAATAGGCCCGCGGCTCCGGTTCCTACGATAATTACATCAGAATGTCTATTCATGGCTTCCTCCGTTATTGGCGGCTAACTCAAGCATTCGATTCAATGGAGCATTAGCTGCTTGGCGCATTTGCTCCGAAACCTCCACCTGTGTTGTCATGGTTTCGAGGGAAATGATTACTTTTTCGAGTGTAATCTTCTTCATATTTGGGCAGAACTGGCGAGTACCAACAGAATAAAATCGCTTGTTAGGATTTTTGGCTTGCAATTCATGTAAAACGCCCATTTCTGTACCGATGATAAATTCATCCGCATCACTTGCGGTCGCATAGTCAATAATGCCAGAGGTGCTTCCGATATAGTCAGCCAGCTCTAAAACGGCGAGCGGACATTCTGGATGAACTAATACTTTTGCATGAGGTCTAGCTTCTTTGGCTTCCATTAAACGCTCCGGCAAGATGCTTGTATGTACGTGGCAAAAACCATCATTGAAAATGAAATGCTTCTCAGGCACCTTGGATGCTACATATCGTCCCAAGTTTTCATCTGGTATGAAGAAGATATTTTTTTCCTTGAGACTACGAACAATCTTTAACACATTGGAAGATGTTACACATACATCGGAATGAGATTTTAGTTCCGCTGTTGAATTGATATAACAAACAACGGCTAAATCGTCATATTCCTTGCGAAGCGCTTCAATCCGGACGTCGTCTGCCATATGTGCCATCGGGCAATCCGCGAGAACTTCTGGTAGAAGTACAGTCTTTTGTGGGTTGAGAATCTTAGCACTCTCACCCATGAATGATACGCCACAGAAAACAATGGTATCAGCCTCTATCGTTGTTGCAATTTTACTTAGGTAATAGGAATCACCGATATAATCTGCTACATCCTGCACTTCGTCAGTAACATAGTAATGTGCCAGAATGACCGCATTTTTCTCTTTTTTCAATTCCTGAATTCGTTTTACTTGGTCTGTCATGATGTCCTCCATAATATGTTGTGTGTCTTATTGATAGGAAAATGTATGCCACCTATATTAACACATAATATTACAGGTGACAAGACAGAAGTAAAGTTTTCTGATAACATTCTTTCAATCCAAGGAAAAACATAGTTTTGACATCTAGATGAGAGATAATTTTCTTGCAAAATAATATGGGTCTAGTATAATGTTAATTAAGTATGTTAAGTTTGTAGATAGGAATGAGGTTGCTTATGAAGAATCGATTGATTTCGTTTATATTAGTGGTGGTACTAGCACTTACGATGATGCCTTCTGATGTTGTGAAGGCAGAGGTTGTGATGCAAGAAGTGGTGGTTACAGGACTCACTCATGACGAAGTGGTTATTGGTCTAGATGTTAATATAGGAAGTTCTTTGGAGTCTTATTCTTACGATTTAGATGGATTGACTGTTTCGTCAGATGGTACTTTGACGTTGCCACTGCCAGAAGGATATGCTCAGATTGGTGTCTTGACGGCGAAGGATGAGATGTATTATGTAGGCACTGTGACAGAGGCTGGCAAGGCTTGGTCACCGGTAGAGAAGTGGGATGCTAAGAATTCTGATTTTCTAGTGGGTTCGACGACAACAACCGTGCAAAATGGCAGTATCCTTACCGTTACTAAGCCAGATGGTATCGATGATTTAGAATATACATGGCAACGAGGTCAGATGGTAGAAGAAGCAATTAGTTGGTCAGATGTTGGTCAGGATGATAATTACCATGTTGGAGTTTCAGATGTGGGATATTTTCTTCGTGTTGTACTGACGCGCGCAAATCATTATGGTAAATTACGCCTTTCATGCACGGGAACGGATGTTGTGAAAGCGGCAAGCTTTGTTGTGACACCAGTTAGCTCACAGAATTACATATTTGACAATGCAGAGAAGAAATTCCAGTTCACGGTATCAGATAAGACGGTGGATGGATTTGTAATTGATTACCGAAGAAGTGGTACAGACGATGTTTACAGGATGACTCCACCGATTCTGGCAGGTTCTTATGATGTGCGTGTAAGTAGAACTGCCGATGATACGTATGGAGAGTATGAACAAGAATTTACCGAAGCAATCAAGATTCAGAAGAAGACAGATGTTGCAATTCGTCGATTTGTGTGTGCCGATTGTATCTATACAGGGCAGCCGATTGAGATTATTACAGTCTTTGAGGGAAATGAGATTGGCTTGCCGGTTACATTTTCTTATAAGAAAAAAGGTGAAACAGAGTATACGAGTCAGGCACCTGTGGTCGCGGGGAACTACGAGGTGAGGGCCTTGATTGAAGAGACAGACAGCTACACAAGAGCTTATGCAGTGGCAGAGTTTCGTATCGTAGAGCCAGAGAAGAAACCTGAGAATCAGGTGGCATATGCACCTGTTTATTCGATGACAGGAAGTCAGGTAAATCTATCCATGAAGGTTGGTGGGACATCGAAGGTGTCATTGACAACGAATGGAACGATACGTTATACATCGACAGATTCGAATGTTGTTTCGGTTGCAAGCGATGGACGTATCACAGCGAAGAGACCTGGTATTGCAACGATTAACGTAGCGGTGGATGAGGATTCTACATTGCGAACAAGTTTTACTGTGAAAGTAACTTTGAATACACCTACGAAATTGAAGAAGAGCAAGGTGACGAAGAAGTCGATTAAGCTAACATGGAAGAAAAGTGCGAAGGCAACGAGCTATACGATTTATCGTTCCACCAAGAAAAAGGGGAAGTACAAAGCAATCAAGACACTTAAGTCAACTAGTTATACAGATAAGAAGTTGAAGCGCAAGAAGTCATATTATTATAAAGTGAGAGCGAATGCGGCTAGTTCTAGTTATTCAAGTGGTCAGACAAAGGCAGTGAAAATCAAGACAAAGTGATAAGATAGATTGATGAAGATGCCGATATATATAGAATAGAATACATATGGAAAAGCTGTTTTATACACGATATGGAGGACAGGATGAAGAGAATAAAAAAGCATTCACATAAAATAAAATACATGGTCTTGGCGGTTCTTGTACTTACCTTAGGAATCTGCGGCTATTTTGGTATACGTTCTTATGCAGCGGATGAGATTTATATTGAAGTGGATGGAGCTAGAGTCGATCCACAGATTGCAGTCGATATGACGAACAAGATTTTGCAATTGAATATGCAGACAACGGGTACTGCTTATGATGATATCAATCTCTATAAGGTGGATTGGAGTATTGAGAACCAAGATCCTGCTCATCCTGTTGCATCCGTGGCAGCAGGAAGTTCACAGACAATCGGACTTGTAACAGCACTTTCTCCTGGTGATGTGACGGTGACGGTGACCGTTAAGGATAAGTTAAATGGAATGGCAACACTAGCTACGACAACTTGTAAGATTAAGGTTATTTTCTCGATTGATACAACGGGAGATGACTCAATTTATAAATATATCTATAACAATGATAGCAAGAAGTCATTGGTACTCTATGCGGATGATCCCGATGTCTCATTGAATCTTAACTTTGGTGATTCCACTAATACACAATGGACGAGTAACAATATTGAGATTGCAACAGTTGGACAGAGAACGGGTGTTGTTTCCCCTGTTGGTGCAGGTCATACAACGATTGAAGCGACATATACCCAGGTGGGAAGTACAAGTACACAGACTGCTTCCTTAGATGTATATGTGATTCCGCGAGTGGCAGATAATCAGATGGATTATGGCAGTAATACGTTTTACAAATCATTGACGGCGGGCCATGATAAAGGAGATTATCTTTATCTAGATTCCTTCTTCGGACAGAATAATACAGAGCCATTAGGAGACAAGGTGACATGGGTTATTAAAAAGGATGATGGTAGTAATCGTAGAGTTATCGCAAACTCTCTTGAGAGTGGGATAAGATCACCATTGATTTCCCTAGACCCGGTTAACAGTCAATCTTCAATGCTTGAGATTAATGCCAAAGCTGGTGTGTACTATATTGAGTTTTATGCAGCAGGAACTTATCAGAGTGAGAGCAGAAAGACAAGTGCCTATTCACCAACGGTTGTTAAATTGACTGTTTATGCAGATTTTGATAATTATGACGCAACACTTCAAGTAAAAGACTCTTATGATTTGGCGGAAGCATTTAACCTGACAATAGCTGATTTTCAGACTCTATTTTCTACACCTGTTCTGACATACGGTGGTGGAAGTGCTGCCAATTATGCTAGTTATAATAATCAGACGACTAGAATTGAGACAAAGCAAGCAGGCGTTGTCAATGCAAGAGTGGCAGCACAAGCTTCTCAGATGGCGACGATACGAAGCTTGACTAATCCGTATTCTTCGGTGTATGGAGATAGTACATTTAACATTACATTGAATATTATTGAGGGATTTACGTTGGACCGAAGCAGTGCCATTATCTATGTGGGTCAAACGGTTCAGTTAGTTCCTGCTTATACGGGAGCAAGTAGTAATGTCATTACATGGAGTAGTTCCGATACGAAGTTAGTAACAGTAGACGATACGGGACGAATCACCGGTGTTAAAGCAAGTACAGGTCAGCCGGATGTAGTCATTACCGCTAGTTTGAAGGATAGTTCAGGTGCTGTCATCAAGAATGCAACCTGTACGGTAAAAGTAGAAGCGACGGTTTCGGATTTTAGCGTTACACCGAGTACATTGAATTTAAAGGTAAAAGATAATGCTACGGTAAAAGCTGAGTTAAAACAATCGGTTACAACAGCACCATTGGTATGGAGTGTAGAGAATTCTGCTGTTGCTTCCATCGATGTCGCTGCGGATAATAAGAGTGCTGTCATCACGGCGAAGAGCGGTGGTGTTACCAAGATTTCAGTCATGAATACGCTGAATCAGCAGACCAAGTGGATTACCGTAACGGTTCTGATTCCGATTGAACAGATGCAATTCTCAGAGCCGATTATTAATTCAAAACTATTTTTAGAGACACGGACGGTTCGTGTGACCTATACGCCGATAAATGCCAACTCCACGGAGATGGTTTGGAATTCATCTGACCCATCAATTGTGTCGATTGAAGACAAGAGCGGTGGTGCTGGATATCGAGATGCTGTCGTTACGATGAAGAAACCAGGTACGGTAACACTTACATGTGCTCCGGTTTATAATCCATATACAGTGATGGCGATGTGTACTTACACGGTAGCGACATCAGCGACGGGGTTAACATTGACTCCGACAGAGATGACGTTAAATGCAGCATATGGTGGTCATGCGGCAGAGTCTAGACAGATTGAGTATGCGCTGACGCCAGCGGATTGCGTAACAACGATGACATGGACCTCTGCTGATACAAAGGTTGCAACGGTGGATGGTCGAGGGGTGGTAACAGCGCAGAAGGCTGGAACTACATATATTACGGTACAGACGGCAGAAAATCTGTTACAACAGTGTAAAGTGACAGTGCTTCAGCCAGGTGCTGCGGTTGAATTTTCCCCAGCAACGTATACCATGCAATCCGGTGAGACTTATACTCCAGTATTGAGGTTGACACCAGCTGATACGACAGATTCTATGACATGGAAGAGTTTTAATGCCAAGGTGGCAACGGTAGATAAAGACGGTAAAATCACAGCTGTTAAATCAGGAACAACATTTATCCAAGTACAGTTGAGTTCTGGACCAATGGCTTTGTTAGAGTTGAATGTGCAAGACCCTGTGAAAGGTGTTTCTCTCAATTACGAGGAACGGACGATCAATAAAGGAGAGCAATTTACGCTGACTCCAACCTTCACTCCAGCAGAAGCATATAATAAGGGTATGAAATGGTCTACATCAAATTCATCGATTGCTACTGTGGGAACTGCACAGGGAACACCAAATGTTGTTGTTACGGGTGTTGCAGGTGGAACAGCGACAATTCGAGGTGTCACGGATGATGGTGGCTTTACAGCAGTTTGTATCGTTACGGTAATTGAGAAAGCAACTACGGTGACGGTTAGTCCATCTTCAAAGTATTTGAAAGTGGGCAAAAGTTTTAAATTATCTGCTGTTGTAAGTACGCCGACAGCAACGAATAAAAGTGTCACATGGTCCTCTGGTAATAAGAAAAAAGCTACCGTATCTTCTTCTGGAACGGTTAAAGGAAAAAAAGTGGGTACCGTTTATATTCGTGCAAAAGCAAAAGATGGTTCAGGTGCTTATGCAAGCTGCAAGGTCATGGTTGTACGTAAGGTGACGAAGATTCGCCTGAATAAATATTCTGCGTCTTTATTAGTTGGTAAGACGATGCAATTGAAGAAATATATTAAACCAAAGAATGCATCCGTCAAGAGTGTTTCCTGGTCTTCTAGTGATAATTCAATCGCTACCGTAAGTTCAAGTGGTAGAGTGCAAGGACTATCGGAAGGCTTGGTGAGAATTCGCGTGAGAACGAAGGATGGCTCCAATAAATCGGCCGTTTGTCTCGTTACGGTGAGAGAACCAGTAGCCGCAACGGGTGTTAGTGTGAATAATGCAGAATTGATAGTAGCAAAGGGAAGAAAAATCCAGAGTGGAATTGCAGTATCTCCTGCTAATTCAACGGACTCAATCAAGTATTTTTCTGATAATACATATGTGGCAACCGTGAACAAGTATGGTCAGATTACAGCTCGCAGAACAGGTCAGGCAACGATATATGGTCAGACATCGAACGATAAGATGGGATATACCGAGGTTTTGGTAGTAGGTATGAATCGTTCCTCACTAAAGATGAGACAATACGATACAGAGACATTATCGGTAAATGAGATTAATACAGGCGTGACATGGTATTCTAGCAATCCATTAGTAGCATCAGTTGTAAATGGTAGAGTAGTTGGAAGAAGAGCCGGACGTACAACAATTTATGCAATTGTACGTGGCGTAAAATTATCTTGTAGTGTGAGAATAACGAATATTTAGAGTAGGAGGATTCGTATTTGCTTGTCAACTTACATGTAAAAAATATGGCAATTATAGATGAGATTGACGTGGATTTCAACAAGCACCTAAACATTTTGACAGGTGAGACAGGTGCTGGTAAATCCATTTTGGTCGGTTCTATCAATATCGCCCTGGGAGCAAGAGTTTTCGGGGATATGATACGCAAGGGTGCCGAGTATGGCATGGTGGAATTGGTGTTTTTCATTGAACGTGAGGAGACCAGAGAAAAATTACGTCAGATGGATATTTTCCCAGAAGATGGACAGATTGTCATCTCACGTAAGATTATGGAGAATCGTAGTGTCAATAAAATCAATGGCGAGAATGTATCACTTGCGACGATTAAGCAGGTGGCACAACTATGCATTGATATTCATGGTCAGCACGAACACCAGTCATTGCTTCAGAAGAACCGACATCTTCAGATTGTGGACGAATATGTAAAGGATGAACTTGAGGAACCGCTTCATAAACTGAGGGGGATTTATAAAGAGTACCTTAGTGTGCGTGAGGAGCTGTCGGAGAACGAGATTCCCGAAGAGGAACGTGCTCGTCAGGTGTCGTTCTTAGAGTATGAGAAAAATGAAATCGAAAGTGCCAATCTAGAAGCAGGAGAAGAGGATACTCTTGAAGAAGAGTATCAGCGACTCAGCCATGGAGAGGCTATTGTGCAAGCATTGGGCGCTGCCTATGGTGTAACAGGAGAAGGGAATGGGGCAGCTGGCAATGTCGGCTATGCTCTTCGAGAACTGGCTTCTGTAACACGTTTTGACGAGAAAGTGGAACAGTTTCATGGGCAGCTTCAAGAAACCGAAAATTTGATTAATGATTTTAATCATGATATTAGTGAATATATTCAAGATGCTTCTTTTGATGAGGAACGTTATCATCAGGTGGAGGAGCGGTTAGCACTTGTTCGGACAATTATCAATCGCTTTGGTGGAGATTACGAAAGCGTGATGAATTACCTGAACACGGTGGATGAAAAGCTTAGTAAATATGTTGATTATGATGCTTATATTACAAAACAGAGAGCAGCCTTGAGTCAATTAGAAGCTCAGGTATCCGAATTGTCTTCTCATATATCTGAGATTCGCAAAAAGGGAGCTATGCAGCTTGAGAAGAAGATTATGGATGCATTAGCTGATTTGAATTTTGCTGATGCTAGATTTTCGATTCATTTTGATACACTACCAAGTTACACAGCACATGGTACAGATGATGTGGAATTTCAGATTGCAACGAATCCGGGAGAAGATTTGAAGCCACTTGTAAAGATTGCCTCTGGTGGTGAATTATCACGAATTATGTTGGCGATTAAATCTGTATTTGCTGATACGGACCAGATAGAGACTTTGATTTTTGATGAGATTGATGTCGGAATTAGTGGGCGCACAGCGCAAAAGGTATCGGAGAAAATGTCGGTTCTTGGTAAGAATCATCAGATTATCTGTATTACTCATTTAGCACAGATTGCAGCCATGGCAGATACACATTATGTCATCAGGAAAAATGTATCGGAGGAACGTGCACACACGGAGATACTTGCTTTGTCAGACGCGGATTCGATTCAGGAATTAGCCCGAATTATGGGTGGGGCACAGATAACAGACACGGTTTTAACAGGTGCGAAAGAGATGAAAGAGCTAGCTGCACAAACTAAGAATTACACGGTTTAAAATTGTAAATAATGCCTATACTATGAAGGAGCCATTTGATGGGCTCCTTTATTTTTTGGAGGTGTAGGTTATGACACGGTTAAAACGGTATCGTCGATTTTTGATAACTTTATTGGCAGTGGATTTGGTTGTGTTGTCTCTTGTGTTTTACTATGACGTCAAGGGGCAGATTCCAGATGATTATTATACATTTGTTGATACGAATGACGCATTGGAATTATCGCTTCCCGTAGTAATAGAAGGAAGTGTGCCTGCCCTTAGCATTAACAATGCGGGGACAAGCTTTCGAGTAGAATCGAGGCAAAAAGGTGAATATCAGGTAGATGTACGTCTATTTGGACTGATTTCAATGAAAAAAATGAATGTTCATGTTTGGGAAAAAACCAAGATTGCACCCTGTGGTTCACCAATTGGTATTTATGTCGCAACGAAAGGTCTCCTTGTTCTCGATACGGGTGTGGTAGAAGGAAAAGATGATGTTAGCTATGAACCAGCTGGCAATATTTTTCGACCTGGAGATTACATTTTACAATGGAATGGTAAACAGGTGACGAGCATCGCGCACATGAATGATTTGGTGAAGGGTAGCAAAGGAAAACCTGCGAAGGTACTTATACGTCGTAATCACGAGAAGATACAAGTACGGGTAACTTCGGTTATGTCAAAGAAAGGTGATTATAAGATTGGTGTCTGGGTCCGAGAAGATACGCAAGGAATTGGAACAATGACATATATCACAGAAAGCGGGGGGTTTGGTGCCCTGGGACATGGAATAACAGATTCCGATACTGGGACGATGATTCGTATGTCGCACGGAGAGATATATGGAGCCAAGATTTTAAACATTGTCAAAGGAAAATCAAGAGTGCCAGGTGAAATAGAAGGAATCATAAGCATGACAAATAGACAGAAGATGGGAACAATTAAGAAAAATACATCGCTCGGTATCTACGGGTCTGTAACGGAGCCGATTCGCAATCGTCTTGCTGATCAATTTATTGAGATTGCTATGAAACAGAAGATTAAGAAGGGAACTGCTTATCTATTGACGAGAATTGAGGGAGTAAAGAAAGAGTACAAAATCGAGATAATGGACATTAAGTTGACGAGTAAGGACAACAAAGGAATGGTTGTAAAGGTGACGGATCCCGAATTGTTACGTAAAACAGGTGGTATTGTGCAGGGGATGAGTGGCAGTCCAATTATTCAGAATGGAAAATTCATTGGGGCGGTGACACATGTATTTGTAAATGATCCGACGAAGGGATATGGGATATTTGCGGAAACGATGCTGGGACAGGAGTGATTTGAGATATGAATAAAAGGTAAACTTCTGACCT
>CAZUGH010000005.1:0-15852 GCA_964619785.1 uncultured Lachnospiraceae bacterium
CCTGAAGCCCTTCACCGATTGCTGCAGCAGCTTCGGAAGCCTTCTTACATCCTTTTTTGATTGCGATAGCAGCACCTACTGTGTAAGCCCACTTTGCATTTTCAAAACAAATTGGCTGGATGTTCTCTACCTGATGATATACATCAAGACCAGCATCCTTTGTAATCTTCTCAGCTTCTTCAATGGAAGAAATTCCATAGCTGTTTAATACTGCATCAATCTGTTTCTTCTCTCATATGATTCAAATAAAGCCATTTTACATTTCCTCCTATTTTATTTAATCTCTTCGTCAGTTCTTGGGTCAATAATCTTCACAGCATCTTCAACACGACCATACTGTCCGCTTGCTTTTTCATAAGCAGTGTTTGGATCGTCGCCTTTTTTGATGAAATCTGTCATCTTACCAAGACTTACGAACTTATATCCGATAATCTCGTTGTCAGCGTCAAGAGCGATACCTGTTACATAACCTTCAGCCATCTCTAAGTAACGAGGACCTTTTGCTAATGTACCATACATAGTACCAACCTGGGAACGAAGTCCCTTACCTAAATCTTCAAGACCAGCTCCAACAGCTAATCCGTCCTCAGAGAATGCGGACTGGGATCTACCATAAACGATCTGTAAGAATAACTCTCTCATAGCTGTATTAATAGCATCACATACTAAGTCAGTATTCAATGCTTCCATAACGGTTCTTCCTGGTAAAATCTCAGATGCCATAGCAGCTGAATGAGTCATACCGGAACATCCAATAGTCTCAACAAGAGCTTCCTGGATAATACCCTCTTTGACATTGAGTGTCAGTTTACATGCTCCCTGCTGAGGTGCACACCAACCAATACCATGTGTGAAACCAGAAATATCTTTTACGTCTTTTGCCTTTACCCATTTTGCTTCTTCAGGAATTGGTGCAGCACCGTGGTTAACACCCTGAGCAACTGGGCACATGTTTTCTACTTCTTGTGAATAAATCATGTTGTGACTCCTTTCAAATTTTCATATTGTTAAAATAACAACATTCTACTAAAAATAATACAATAATCGACGCTTTTTGTCAATTTATAATGATAACTTATCTTTTCGCTATCACTTCATTTTGATTCTTATAAATACTCTTTGTGGCAACATATCCTCGAACGCTCGATAATGGGTAAATATTACTCTCTCTTCCAATGATTGTCCCTGGATTTAGTATGGAACCACAGCCAACCTCAACATTGTCACCAAGGATTGCTCCCATTTTCTTAAGTCCTGTTGGCATCTTCTCGCCATTACAGTGAATCTCCACTAACGTCTTGTCAGACTTTACATTCGATGTAATGGAACCCGCTCCCATGTGGGACTTGAATCCCAAGATGGAATCTCCAACATAATTATAGTGTGGAACCTGAACCTTATCAAATAAAATCACGTTCTTAAGCTCTGTTGAATTACCTACCACAGCGCCCTTACCAACGATTGCATTGCCACGTATAAATGCGCAATGACGAACCTCTGCCTCTTCATCAATGATAGCTGGACCATGAATGAATGCCGTTGGCGCAACGGTAGCTGATTTGGCAACCCATACATCGTCACCACGTTTATCAAATTTTTCTAAAGAAAGACTCTCCCCTAATTCCAATATGTAATCACTAATCTCAGGCAAAACTTCATATGGATAGGTAGCATCTTCGAAAATACTACCAGCAATCGTGTGTTCCATATCAAATAGCTGATTGATTTCTATCTCTGTCATTGCTAATCTCCTATTTCTTTTTATAATATCCTCTTACTTGACTGCTATAACGTTCTAGCTGTCTTCGTGCATCATTATGACTTGAAGTCTGTACCCATTTGCTTACAAACCCCTTTAACTTGGTCATATACTCTTCTTCCGACACATCCCCCTCTGCCACTCCACTGAGACCTTTTTCCCAGCTTGCCGTCAACGTTGGATTGAGCATAGACGGTATCGAGTAACCTACAATGCCATATACCAATTCACCTTTCATCGTCGGTGTGATAATCTGTGTTTTTTTATTCAATTTCAAATATGCAATCTTGAATAATTTCTCCAAAATACCAGATCTTGTCGCAGATGTACCAATCCCACTTCCTTTAATCTGTGCACGCAGCTCTTCATCTTCAATAAGCTGACCTGCATTTTCCATGGCAAGTATGATGGAACCTGAACTATACCTCTTCGGAGGTGAAGTCTCACCTTCTTTGATGCTCATACCTTCAAGCCCAATCTCCATTCCCTTTTTTAATTCAAGCAAAACATCGGCGCCTGCGGTTGTATCCTCTTTCTCTTCGCCACTCTCCTCTTTTACATTGGACTTGGTAAAGGAAAATTGAGAGACTGGTAAAAATCCTTCGTTTACTAGTACCTTCGCTGTGGTAAAGAAATTTTCTTCCTTACGTTTCACAGTAACACTTACTTTCTGATACTCCGCAGCAGGATAAAAGATTGCTAAGAACCTTCGAACGATAACCTCATACATCTTAGCCGAAGTCGCAGATAATGAATTCAATGCAGACAATCCTTGTCCGGTTGGAACAATCGCATAATGGTCAGTAATCTGCTTATCATTCACATATCTTGTCTTCTCAAGACCTTTATAACGCTCATTCTGTAAAATATCATTTGCATAATTAGCTGTCATCGTATAGGCACGAAGTCCTTGAATATTGCGGGATATTTCTTTTGCTACAGCTGTAGAAAGAACACGGGCATCTGTTCTTGGATATGTCACCAATTTCTTCTCATACAACTCTTGAATGATTTTCAAGGTTTCCTCTGGACTAATCTTAAATAACTTGGACGCCAGATTCTGAATCTCCGCTAAGTTGAATAATAATGGTGGGTTCTTCTTTTCCTTCTTCTTCTCCACCTTATCGACAACACCTATCACTTTTTCTTCGTTTTCTATCGGCTCCATGAGATAATCCATCATCCCCATGGCGACTTCTTTCTCCTTGAATCCATTTTCCTTATACAAAGCAGGAGATTCAAAATACTTAGAACCTTCCACCGCTTTCCATTCCCCTGAAAATGTACTCTCATCTTTCTTCCAGTCTGCAATAACCCGGTAAAACGGAGTTTTCACAAAGTTACGTATCTCTATCTCACGCTTCACAACCATACCTAATACACAAGTCATGACACGTCCAACTGCAACGGCAGAATATTTCTTATCTTGTAATGTGTCCTGCATCCAGCCACCATATTTCAAAGACAAAACACGGGAAAAATTAATTCCCATAAGATAATCTTCCTTCGCACGCAGATAGGCAGAAGCTGCCACCGAATCATAAGCTGAAATCGGTTTTGCCTCCTTAATACCTCGGATAATCTCCGCTTCTGTCTGTGAATCTATCCAAACACGGAGCTTTTTCTTCGTATCCGGAACGGATGCCATCTGGTCAACGAGTCGATAGATGTATTCTCCCTCACGCCCAGAGTCAGTGCAAACATAGATTGTCTCCACATCATCTCGATTGAGTAATCCTCTCACGATATTAAATTGTTTTGATACACCAGGGATAACTTCGTATTTATAATCATCATCCGGAGGGAAAAAGGGAAGTGTATTAAGAGACCATTTCTTCAGTGCCGCATCGTACACTTCCGGATAACTCATCGTTACGAGATGTCCAACACACCAGGTAACGATGGTATTCTGTGATTCTAAATATCCGTCTCCCTGTCTTGTCTGCAGTTTCAAAACCCGTGCAAACTCTTTGGCAACACTCGGTTTCTCTGCTATAAAAAGACTCTTTGACATATTATTCACGCTGTCCTTCACTTAATCATTATCATCAAGCATCAAGCATTTACTACTCTCTGCAATGAATGATACAATTGCTAGAATACCAATCGTCACACATAAATATTTAACAATCTTGGTAATATCGATGCTTACACTAAAGTGAAATCCTTTTCCGCTTTCGCCTTTACAATTTTTCTTCATAATCAAGCCACATCCCTTTCTGAAATCAAAATCCCAAATCTTCACCAACAAGTATCACTTTTATACGGTTCTTTATATTCGATCTACGCGTAACGACAACGGAACTACAGATACAGTCATCATTTAGACAGTCGCCACAACGTCCAAATTTGGCACATGGTGTGTCTTTACCAAGTCGTATCGTATTCGGAGGTGACGCAATATTGCGAACCCGCTTCACACCCTCTTCAACATCCGTGACCACCTTGTTCATGCCTGCCACAACGATTACCTGATCTGGCCCATAACACAGATATGCTACACGATTTCCATAGCCATCAATATTAACTAGCATTCCATCCATCGTAATTGCATTACTACTCATGAGGAAAATATCTGCATTAATCGTATCCGCTTTGAGAACACGTATTTCTTCTGGTGTTGTTGCATTCGCTCGATCAATAAGAATGGAACCACTCTTAGGAAGATAGTCCAAAAGTCCAATCTCCTTTAATGTAGCAGAACCACCCCAGGCTACTGTCTGGCCTGGACGAATCATCGTCTTCGCCAACGCCAATGCTTCCTTACTTGTTTCTACATAGTGGCCTTCCATGCCTCGAAGTTTCATCTTATCAATGATTCCCTGAGCCATCAAAGCCCTTGCTTTCATCTTGACTGACATCATTGTGCTACACACCTCCAATATCTACAAGCCGGGCAGATGCCCGGCCAGTAATCAACTTAGTATAATGGATATTTATCTGTAAGTTCTTTAATCATCGACATTGCTTTTTCTTTATTGGCATCTACATCATTGATCAGAAGTGCAATTGCTTCTGCAATGACATCCATATCTGCTGGCTTCATACCACGAGTTGTAACAGCAGCTGTACCCAGACGGATACCACTCGTTACAAATGGAGACTGTGGATCATTTGGAATTGTGTTCTTGTTACAAGTAATGTTGGCAGCATCTAAAAGCTTCTCTGCTTCCTTACCAGTAACACCTTTGCTTACCAAATCAACGAGCATCAGGTGATTATCTGTACCCCCTGATACAATATCAAATCCACGAGCCATCAACCCCTTAGCCAGTGCCTGTGCATTTTCAATAATATTCTTGCCGTATTCTTTAAAGCTTGGATCAAGTGCCTCTTTAAAACATACTGCCTTCGCAGCGATAACATGCATTAAAGGTCCACCCTGAATACCTGGGAATACGGATTTATTGAGTTTATGCTCATCAGCAAACTCTGCGGATGAAAGAATCATTCCTCCACGAGGTCCACGAAGAGTCTTGTGTGTTGTTGTCGTTGTTACATGTGCATATGGAATTGGGCTCTCATGATATCCTGTCGCTACTAATCCAGCGATATGTGCCATATCTACCATCAGATAAGCGCCTACCATATCAGCGATCTCACGAAATCTCTTAAAGTCAATCTTTCTTGCATAAGCACTAGCACCTGCAACAATCAACTTTGGCTGGCATTCTTTTGCAATCTTTTCAACTTCTTCATAATCAATAAATCCCTTATCATCAACACCATAAGGTACAATATTAAAATAGCTTCCAGAGAAGTTAACTGGGCTTCCATGAGTAAGATGTCCACCATGTGCAAGATTCATACCCATAACCGTATCACCTGGTTTAACAAGAGCAAAAAATACTGCCATATTCGCCTGTGCTCCTGAATGAGGCTGAACGTTCGCATATGTGCAGCCAAATAACTTTTTGGCACGTTCGATTGCTAATGTCTCAATCACGTCTACATTTTCACATCCACCATAATAACGCTTGCCAGGATATCCCTCTGCGTACTTATTCGTACATGTGCTTCCCATTGCTGCCATAACCGCTTTGCTAACAAAGTTCTCCGATGCAATCAATTCAATGTGGCTGTTCTGTCTGTCAGTCTCAGCCTTCATAGCGGTTGCAATCTCTGGATCATACTTTACTACTTCTTCAAAAGAATACATATTTTCCTCCTTCTGCGTCTCATGCGCACAACTACTAGATTTCTTCTATTGCTTTTCCAATATCATTTCTCATATATTTCTTCTCAAAATCAACAAGCTTCGTTGCTTCATAAGCATTTGCTCTTGCCTCTTTGAGCGTAGCTCCCTTCGCTGTGATACCTAACACACGACCACCATTGGTAACAATCCCCTCTGGTGTCTGTTTGGTTCCAGCATGGAAACAATAATATCCTTCTTTGCCATCAAAATTCTCAAGGCCCGTAATCAGCTTACCCTTCTCATAACTCTCAGGATAACCACCAGAAGCTAATACAACACATACAGCCGCATTATCTTCAAATTCCAGATTAATCTGGTCGAGTGTTCCATCAATACAAGCATTCATTACATCAACAATATCATTCTTCATACGAGGAAGAACAACCTGTGCCTCTGGATCACCAAATCTTGCATTATACTCGAGTACTTTAGGACCATCTGGCGTCAGCATCAAACCGACAAACATGATTCCTGTAAAGTCTCTTCCTTCTGCCTTCATCGCATCCATGGTTGGCTGATATACATATTTTTCACAAAAGGCCTGAACCTCATCATCATAAAAAGGACTTGGGGAAAATGTACCCATTCCGCCGGTATTCAAGCCTTCATCATTATCTTTTGCACGCTTATGGTCCTGTGCACTCGTCATTGGTAGTACATGGGTACCATCACAATAACAGAGAACGGAGACCTCACGTCCTGTCATAAAATCTTCTACCACAACGCGATTACCAGCTTCGCCAAAATGCTTATCTAACATAATCTCTTTGACGGCAGCTTTCGCTTCATCTAATGTATTACAAATCAATACTCCTTTACCAAGTGCTAACCCATCTGCCTTAACAACGATTGGCATCTTCTTCGTCTCAAGATAGGCAATGGCATCCTCTGCATTATCAAAATTCTCATATCCAGCAGTTGGAATATTGTACTTTTTCATCAAATCTTTGGAAAATGCTTTCGAGCCCTCTAGCATAGCAGCATTCTTGCGAGGTCCAAACACACGCAAGCCTCTTGCTTCAAATACATCAACTACACCAGCAACTAACGGATCATCCATTCCAATGATTGTCAAATCAATCTGTTTGTCTTCAGCAAAGTCAGCCAGCTTATCTAACTCCATTGCTCCAATATCAACCAACTCGGCAAGCTGAGCAATCCCAGCATTACCAGGTGCACAATAAATCTTGTCTACCTGCTTACTCTTAGCAACACTTGTTGCGATGGCATGTTCTCTTCCACCGCTACCTACAATAAGAACTTTCATTTCATTTCCTCCATATCGAAGCTGTTATATACGTTTAACTAGTCCGTTCACGACTTGAATTCTATCATTAGCAATCAGATTCACTGCCTCAGGAAGTATCTTCCACTCAGCTTGTTCCATAACACGCTTTTGAAGAATCTCTGGCGTATCATCTTCCTCTACCTCAACTGCCTTTTGCAAAATAATAGGACCAGTATCCGTTCCCGAATCAACAAAATGTACGGTCGCACCTGTCACTTTATTGCCAATATTTAACACACTCTCATGTACTTTCAGCCCATAATATCCAGGCCCACAATGAGAAGGTATCAAAGATGGGTGAATATTAACAATTCGATTCTCATATGCTTTCACTAAATTCTGTGGAAGAATAACCAAATATCCTGCTAAGATAATCAACTCAATCTGGTGCTCCTTCACAGTACGAAGTAATTCATCATTAAACTGAGAGCGTTCCTTAAAATCCTTGGGAGATAAGACCACGGTCTCAATCCCCTTCATCTTCGCACGCTCTAATGCATAAGCATCTTTCTTATTACTAACAACTAGGTCTAGAGAAGCGTTGGTAATCTTGCCCGCATCCATCGCATCGATCAATGCCTGAAGATTCGTTCCTCCGCCCGATACAAATACTGCTATCTTCATCTTCCGTCTCCGTCCTTACTGTAAAGTAATGCCCTTGTCTCTAGCAACAATCTCACCTAAAATATAAGGAGTCTCACCAGCGGCTTTGATAGCGGCTACTGTCTTATCAACATCTGTCTTATCCACTGCTGTAATCATACCAACACCCATGTTGTATGTATTAAACATCATCTGCTCTTCAATCTGTCCGTCCTTTGCAAGCATCTCAAAGATAGGAGGAATTACAAAACTCTTGCGGTCAATCACAGCATGTGTGCCCTCTTTTAACATACGAGGAATGTTCTCATAAAAACCACCACCAGTAATATGACTACATGCTTTAATCTTAACACCTGCATCCTTAATCGAACGAAGTGCCTTCACATAAATCTTAGTTGGTGTTAAAAGAGCTTCTCCTAATGTCGTTCCAAGGGATTCAAATGACTTGCTTAATTTTGCTTTGTCCATAGGGAACACCTGACGTACAAGAGAATATCCGTTACTATGAATACCGGAAGAAGCCATACCTACTAGTACATCGCCAGCAGCTAATTCCTTACCTGTAATCATATTCTTACGATCAACAATTCCAACTGAGAAACCAGCCAGGTCATACTCGTCAACTGGATAGAAACCAGGCATCTCAGCTGTTTCTCCACCAATCAATGCTGCATCTGACTGCTGACAGCCATTTGCCACACCACTTACAATCGTAGCAATCTTCTCTGGTTCATTCTTACCACATGCGATATAGTCCAAGAAGAATAATGGTTCTCCACCTGCACATGCGATATCATTCACACACATCGCAACACAATCAATACCAATTGTGTCATGTTTATCCATAATAAAAGCTAGCTTAAGTTTGGTTCCAACACCATCCGTACCCGATACTAAAGTTGGTTCCTCCATTCCCATAAACTTCTTCAAAGAGAACGCTCCTGAGAATCCACCAATATCTGTGAGAACCTCGTCTCTCATGGTAGCAGCGATATGCTCCTTCATCAGGGCAACCGCCTTGTATCCTGCTTCAATATCAACTCCAGCTTTCTTGTAATCCATTAATTTTACCTCCTAAATGTATACTTGCTTGCAAACTGTATTGTGGGAACAACATGTGTTCCGCACTATCCATGATAGTATAGCACATTTTGTCATTGAGTGGAAGTGGGATTTGAGAGAAAAAAAGCAGGTATTTTTCAATACCCGCTTTCTCACTCTCTTATTCTTGTGTGCCAAGTAATTTAATCGTAAACGCTCCATCATGAGTACCTTGACAAATCAAAGGTCATTCTCATGACCCATTCTTCTTTACTTCAAGTGAAGTTGATTCCACTGTTAATGGATCATTGTCTGCATATACCTTTGAAAATGGTATGCATACAGTAGTTAGGACTAATGCAGCGATAAATAATACTCCTAATTTTTTCATTCGTTTCATTGTTCTACCTCTTTCTTTCTGTATGTATGTACGATAAGTAAAAATTTTCCTTCAAAACGTACAAAAGACCAATATCCGTACGATACTGGTCTTTCAATATGTGGTTAACTAATCATTATTTCTTATTCTTTTGCAAAAATACTGGAATCTTAATCTCTCCATTGGCATCCCCGCCTGCATTCTCTAACGGTTCTGCTACTGGCTGAGTATTCACTGGTGTTCTCTCCTGTGTTGCTGCGCTCTGTGTCGTCTGTGTTCTAGTCTGACTACCCATACCGGATAAAAAGCTTGGACGATTCAAATTGCTCTTCTGACCACCTAAGAAACTTGGTTTCGCCATTGACCCACCAAAGCTTGAAACTCCTGGCATCTCATTCGCCTCTAATCCCGTTGCAATAACGGTGATGGATGCTGTATCTGAATTTGTATCATCAAACATCGCACCAAAGATAATATTCGCTGACTCACCTGCTAATTCCTGAACATAGGAAGCAGCATCATTTGCCTCAATCAAACTGATATCTCCAGAAACATTAATGATGACATGTGAAGCACCTTCAATCGTAGTCTCAAGTAATGGACTTGTAATAGCAAGTTTCACAGCATCAATACACTTGTCATCGCCAGATCCAACACCGATACCAATGTGAGCAATACCCTTGTCCTTCATAACCGTCACAACATCTGCAAAGTCAAGGTTAATCAATGCAGGAAGGTTAATCAAGTCAGTAATACCCTGAACACCCTGTTGAAGAACTTCATCTGCCTTACGAAGTGCATCTGGCATAGATGTTCTACGATCCACAATGGCTAACAGCTTGTCATTCGGAATCACAATTAATGTATCGACATGATCCTTCAATTTATCAATACCAGTAATGGCATTATCCATTCTGGTCTTACCTTCGAACTTAAAAGGCTTCGTCACAATACCTACTGTGAGAATCCCCATATCCTTTGCAATCTGAGCAACAACTGGTGCAGCTCCTGTACCAGTTCCGCCACCCATACCACAAGTAACGAAAACCATATCACTATTCTTAATCACTTCAACGAGTTCTTCTTTACTCTCTTCTGCAGCCTTCTCACCAATCTCTGGCTTCGCACCTGCACCAAGACCTTTCGTAAGCTTCTCACCAATCTGCATGCAAACAGGTGCCTTACAACTCTTTAGATGCTGCTTGTCTGTATTCACACAGACAAAATCAACTCCTTTAATTCCTTCTTCTATCATTCGATTAACGGCATTGTTACCAGCTCCACCTACCCCAATTACTAGGATCTTCGCTGCTGATTCAGCCTCATTAGTCATAATCTCTAACAAAACAGTTCCTCCTTCAATTATCTATGTCAATAGATATATATACACATACACATATAATATATAATATAGTTTTTCAATGAAATAATCAAGTGGTATTTTAAGTTTTTTTAATAATTAAGCATCCTCTTTTTTCTTGAGAATTATGTTATCTCCCACTTGATAAGTTGATAAGTCAATTTCACCAGCTAGCTTATTCTCTAAAGCAGTCGGTAAAACCGTCTCTAATGCTGCCATAGCATCATCATAATTACTACCACTTCCGAGATCAATCTGTATATTTCCAGCATAGAGAAAAGCTTCATCAACATCATTAAACTCAATTCGTTCTACCTGTAAATGATAATGATCCATCAGATTGGCTATCTGAAGAATTCGTTTTAGTAACCCCTTATCCCCCATATCAATCGTTTGATACAACGAAAAATTCTTGATATTCTGAATCTGAAATAATGGAATTGTATCTCGTTTGTTTCCCGAGCTCTCTAGTACCAAACCATCCTTATCAAAATAGATAAATTCATTCATGTATTGAACACCAGCAATAATCGTTTTTTCATATAGCTTAACATGAATCCCATCTGGCCAGGCAAAGTTCACCTTGTATTCCCGGACAAATGGTAAATCCTTGTGTCCAAGAAATTGATTCTCAAGCCAAAAGCCCAGTGTGTTTTGTTCAAACTTATTCGTAAAAATCATTTTCTCAACTTCATTCTCGGTATAAAAAGTGCTACCCACGATTGTGACATTCTTTAATCTGAAAACAAAGATTACAATACAACTAAGTCCAATTAGAATCAACAAAATCAGAATCAATCGTATTCTGTGCCTTCTTCTCTTTGCAATTAATTCTTCAACATCCATAGTATCTCCCATCTTTCACGAAAATGTACTGATTTTTGCTCCCAAAACAGATAGTTTTTCTACCAGATTTTCATACCCTCTTGTTATCACATCTGCATTCTCTATACGCGATGTTCCCTGCGCCATCAGACCGCCAATCACAAGTGCCATGCCGCCTCTTAAGTCTGTTGCACGAACCGTTGCACCATGCAACTCATCCACCCCATGTATAAAACAGCGATTGCCAATCACGGTAATATCTCCACCCATTCGTCTGAGTTCATCCGCTGATTGTAAACGATTCTCAAAAATACTTTCTTCAATAATGGAATTTCCATTAGCTTTGCACAAAACAGCCATTAATGGTGATTGCACATCTGTGGCAAAGCCCGGATAGGGTCTCGTCTTAATATAACAAATTGCATTCGGTCTTCCTAATTGCTTAATATGGATTGTACCCTCTTCTAGCTTACACTCACATCCCGTTCGTAAAAACAACTGAATATCAGTTCCGGAATTTTCTTCACCCGTATGTAAAATAACAGAACCACCTGTAGCTGATACTAATAGTCCCATTGTTTGCAAGACAATACGGTCATGACATAGGGTAAATTCAACCGAATGAAGTTTCGTAACACCACGAATTAGTATATGTTCGGTTCCTTCTCCTTCGATTATTGCTCCAGCCATACGCAGGAAACGGCATAGTTCGATAATTTCAGGCTCTTTCGCAGCATTGCCTATCCATGTTACCCCTTCTGCTAAACAAGCAGCTAGAATCAAATTTTCCGTTGCTCCTACACTTGGGAATTCCAACGTAATCTTTTGACCAGTTATCTTCTTTGTATGACAACTAACACGCTCATCCTGTTCAGAGATTTTCACTCCCATCTTGCGAAAACCATCTAGATGATAATCAATCGGTCTCCTTCCAATCGAGCAACCACCCGGATAAACAACGGATGCCTCTCTCTTACGTCCCAGAAGTGCTCCTAGAAACAAAATGGATGCACGTACCTTTTTTACTGATTCCTCTGTCAATTCAGAAACCAAAACCTCAGAAGCATCTATCATCATTGTGTGATCAAAAAAAGAAACATGACAACCTAATTTTTCTAGCAACTTCTTCATGCATTTCACATCATCAATAATGGGACAACCATAGATTACAGTAGTCCCGGGAATCAACAGGCTGGCTGCCATAATTGGCAAAACAGCATTTTTAGAACCCTGTATGGTAACTTCACCGTTCAGACATCGGCCGCCTTCTATCACAATTGCTGACAACACTACACCTCGCGATATATATTATAATATATCCTATGAGGAAAATGTGACGTCGTGCCTATCCACTTTTTCTTTTCGATGAAATTCCTAGAACCAACCCCATCTCTGCTAACAAAATGGATATGGAAGTACCTCCATAACTGATAAATGGCAATGGGATACCAGTTGACGGAATTGAGTTCGTAACTACAGCAATATTGATGCCGACTTGTGCAGCAATATGTATCATGACACCTGTACAAATCATTCCACTAAACAAGTCAGGTGATGATGTCGCAACGCGAAAAATCCTCCACAATAACAAAATAAACATGAAGATGACGATACCAGCTCCCACCATTCCAAGTTCTTCGCAAATGATGGAAAAAATCATATCATTATGGGACTCTGGAATAAAGCCAAGCTTTTGCATACTCTCTCCAAGACCTGTTCCAAACAATCCACCAGAAGCAATTGCATATAAACCTTGTAATATCTGATATGCATTTTTATTTGTTTCAACATTGAACCAAGCAGATAATCGTTCTGTACGAAATCCTCCACCAAATACAAGAAGCAGTCCCACCGCCGCCATACCAATGATAATCATGATAACATACATTTTTCTTCTTCTTGCAGCGATAAAACACATACCAAGTGTAATAATGGCAATGACAATTCCGGTGCTCAAATTCTCAATTACAATGGTAAACAGCAGAACGCCTACAACGGCTCCCACACGAAACGCACCATTGAATTTACTCATAACATACGGATTCTTTTGAATCAAAAAAGCAACCATAAGAATAACCGCAATCTTGGAAATCTCGGAGGGCTGTAATGACAACGGTCCAATTGATAACCACCGTTTTGCACCATTGATGGTATCCCCAACAACAAGTACTGTAACTTGAAGCGTTAGCGCGATAAAATACAAAAGTGTAACCAATCGTATGTGTATCACTGGCAATCTTCGCATAAACAAACGGTAATCAAACTTGGCCACAATAAACATAGCAACAAGACCTACTGCCACACCAAATGCCTGCTTCTTAAGAAAATACATAGAATCTCCGTATTTAACTTGCGAAGTATAGGAACTGGTGCTGTAGATCATCAACATACCAAAGCAAACCAGGCATATCGTTATTAATAATAATCCAATATCAAGTTGACTTTCTGTTACTTCACGCTTTGTTTTTTCCACTTAAGCTCACTCCAGATTGTTAACATATTCTTTGAACAGGTCTCCACGTTGCTCGTAGGACTTAAACATATCCCAGCTCGCACATGCAGGGGAAAGCAATACTGCTTCTCCCTCTTTTGCTAAATGACTGGCCTCTTCTACTGCCTCTTGCAACGTTGTCACTCGAACAATGTTAGTAAAACCACATTTTCGCGCTGTATCTTCAATCTGATCTGCTGTATCTCCAAGTAAAATCAGATAATTCACTTTACCATTAAATGCTTGAATCCATTCTGTGAAATCGGACTTTTTATCGTATCCTCCACCTATCAGGACTGTTTGGCGATTCATCGACTGTATTCCTTTGATTGCTGCATCCGGATTCGTTCCCTTGGAATCATTATAATACGTAACACCATGTTTTTCTGTTACATATTCCACACGATGTTCAACACCCTGAAACTCTTCCACTACCTTCTTGATTGTTGTAACAGGAACACCCATCTTAATACTGATTGCAATTGCAGCCATGTAATTCTCATAATTATGCATTCCTAGTAACTTGCAATCTTTCACATTGCATATAATCTGATGCTCATCCGCATATACGATATTACCTTCCTCATCCAAAAACACACCGGAAGAGAGCTGCGTCTTACTGCTAAAGAACATCACATGACCAGGCATTGAACTCGCCTTCTCACGAAGCACCTCATCTTCATAATTTAAGATAATCACATCGGACTCTCTCTGCGTCCGTCCAATATTGAATTTAGTATCTATATAACACTCCATTGTTTTATGACGATTTAAATGATCTGGTGTAATATTAAGAATAGCACTGATATGTGGATGAAAGCTCTGTATCGTCTCTAGCTGAAAACTACTAATCTCTGCTACGGTTACAGAATCCTTACTAGACTCCATCACTTTTTCAGTATAAGGAACACCAATATTGCCCACAACTAGAACATGTTCAAAATGAGCCTTCATGATCTCACCAGTTAGTGTCGTTGTTGTTGTCTTGCCATTGGTTCCTGTGATTCCAATCACACAACCCTTCTCGAGTAAATATGCTAATTCAAGCTCACCAATAATCGGTATCTCTGCCTGACGAAGTGTATCCGCTAGTTCAATATCTAGCGGAACTCCTGGACTAAATACAGCCAAATCAAGCTTTGATGTGATATCATCAGGATAATCCCCTAGGTATACTGGTTCGGATATTCCACTAATATCCGCGTCACGGCTGCCATCATATAAGCATATATCAGCTCCCTGGCTAATAAGTAGCTTACGCGCTGCCATTCCACTTTTACCGAGTCCAACAATCAATACTTTCTTATCCCGCAGTTTCATTCTTTTCTCCATTCTAGACAACCATTCCCAAGATACAAAGTAGCGCTGTTATCATGCAAAACGCCACAACAATTTGAGTTTCTGGTATTCCCATAAGCTCAAGATGATGGTGAAGAGGTGCCATTTTCAAAATTCTTTTTCCATGTGTAATTTTATAACATCCCACCTGCAATATAACAGATAGGACTTCAATCAAATAAATCATCCCCACTACTACAATATAGAGTGGAATCTGAAGCATGAATCCAATCGATACAACAAATCCTCCTAACGCAAGAGAACCCGTATCTCCCATAAAGATTCGTGCTGGATGTACATTAAAAAGCAAAAATCCCAATAGACTTCCTAGAACAGCAAAGGTAATTGGTGTATACCCTGGATGTATCGTAAATGCTGCTACCGAAAAAAAAGTTGCAACAATGGATGTAATTCCTGATGCCAAACCATCCAAGCCATCTGTAAAATTGACACCATTTACTGTTCCAATCACTGCTAGAAATAGAAATATTACAAACATCCATTCTGGCAAAATGATTGATTTATAAACAAATGGAATCAACAGGGTTGTATCTTTATTCATAATATCCA
>CAZUGH010000005.1:15952-68609 GCA_964619785.1 uncultured Lachnospiraceae bacterium
TCCATTTCTCCACATGGCATTCATTTGATTCATTTTATCTTTGTGGCTTCGTTTGTTTACCTCTTCCGGCAGTTTATATGGCTCATTCAGATTGAATTCTGGAACACTTGTCATACTATAGATTTCACCATTATTTGGATTCATAACGATAATCTCTACACTCTTTGCCTGCTTCTGTTCCTTGATTGTCTCAGCAACCTGTTTGGTATATCGCATGATATCAAGGTCTAAGCTTGTATACAGATTCCATCCTGGAATCGGTTCAACTCGATCCTCTGCTCCATTTTCTATCTCGACGCCTGCCGCTGTTGCCATCGTAAGAATTGCCCCATCTACACCTGCAAGGTATTTATCATATGTCACCTCGAGGCCAATAATGCCCTGGTTGTCTGCACCGGTAAAGCCTAAGACTTTAGATCCTAAATCATTGTACTTGTAGTGTCTCTTATAATCTTCGTCCACCATAACTCCTGGCAAATCCCGATCGCGTATTTGGTCAGATATCTCTTTGTCAACATTTGACTTAATTTTTCCCTCGACGAATTTTTCATGACCTTTTTCTCAATCTGTTCGCACGGTATATCCAGCTTTTGTGACAAAAAATCAATCACTTCTTTTGCATCTTTTATTTGACTATGAATAACAGAAATCGTGGACACCGAGCGATTGCCAGCTAAAGCCTTTCCCTTACGGTCTAGTATTTTACCACGTTCTGCTTTGATTGCACGTTCACGTTGATGTAGCTTGGTCGCCAAAGTTCCATAATGATCCGCTTTTGCCACCATGAGATAAGACAATCGGCCAAAAAGAGCAATGAACACAAGTAGGAAAACAAAAAATACCAAAAACATGCCTTGTCTTTGGTACGTTTTGTGAGGCAAATCCATAAAGGTAGACCTCCTTGGAGTTATCCTTATAGCTTATTATATCTTGCCCATATTTATGATTGTTACTTCGCATATACACCAAGGAAAGGTAATACCTTCTTCATGAGTTTTGAAGCAAATTCCGTTGCAAATGTACTATGCGCCTGGTCTGCCACATGAGGCTCATCAATCAAAACATAGATTGCTACCTCTGGGTCCTCGGCTGGTACGCATCCAATGAATGATACCAGATAATTTTTCTCAGATACAGGTCTCTTCTCGGCAGTTCCTGTCTTACCACCAACGGTATAGCCTTTGACTGCTGCTGGATTCGCCGTTCCATTGGAAACTGTCGTCTCGAGATACTTGCGCATCAGTTTACTTGTATGCTCCGATACCGTCTTCTTAACCACCACGGGATCAACCGAATCAACCACAATACCATCTTCATTTTGAATTTCTTTGACAATATGTGGTTCATAATAATTACCACCGTTAATTAATGAGCAAAATCCAGTCATCATCTGAATCATCGTAACGGTCTGTGTCTGTCCAAAACTACTTGTTGCTAGCTCGACTGGATTTAACTGCTCTTCCGAGTGTAAAAGTCCTGCCGATTCTCCCGGAAGTGTAATACCAGTCTTGCTTCCAAATCCAAAGATTCCATTATACTTATGAAACTTCTTTCTTCCTAGTGCAAGTCCAATGTCCATTAATGCTACATTACACGACTTATTCAATGCTTCTTCTAATGTCAATGGCCCATGACCCGAGTTATTACTACACTTAATACTGCGATCTAGAACCGTCTTTTTACCACCACATACATAGGTGTCACCATCTTTTGCCTTACCTTCTTCGAGAGCCGCCGATATCGTAAATGGCTTGAACGTCGACCCTGGTTCATATGCAGCAGATATACAATAGTTCCCCCACATCTCCATCAAAGCCTTCATCTTGGTATCTTCATCCATTGCATCGATTTCTTCTTGCTTATACATATGTGTCAAATCTCTTGGATTATTAAGATCATAAGTAGGATAAGATGCCATCGCATAAATATCACCATTCTTTGGATTCATCAACATAACTGCCATCTCTTCGGAACCCGTTTCTTTTTGAAAATTATCAATGTATTTTTCGACTAGCCTCTGAACATTTGCATCAATCGTCAGCACAACATCATTACCATTGGTTGCAGCTTTTACTGTCTGTTGTAGATTCAGGTCAGAATCAAAATATCCATATTTTCTTCCCTCACTACCATTTAACTGATCATTATAGCTCTCTTCAATGCCGTAACTTCCTACATTTTCTTTATTAGAAAATCCCAGAATGTCACACCCCACCGTACTGAGCGGGTATTTTCTCACATAATCTTCTTCAAACCAGATACCTTTGATTTTGCTATTCTTTTCATTCATCTTTTCTTTAATTTTAGCTATCTCATCCGTTGTTTTACCCTTTAGTACATCCGGTCTCTCATACATCGAGTTAGGCTTCTGCTGCATCAAAGTATCGATGACTGTTCGGTCAATTCCAAAGCATTCAACTAAAGCACTCACCGTAGGTTCATAGTTTTCTTTCTTACTGTTTAGTGTTCGAGGCTCAACCACTACATTAAATACACGTACACTAACTGCTAATGATGTTTCATTACGATCCTTAATTTCACCACGTCGATAATTTAATGTACTACTGACATAGGACTGTTGACTAAGTACCTGTTTTTTATAACTATCACCCTTTACCGTATTAAGATAGTATATCTTCACTAGTAATCCTGCAAATAAAATAACAACGCCACAAAAAAAGCATACCATCCCAGCTTTCATAGATGGAGTAACCTTATTTCTTTTGCGGCGTCTTCTTCTTGTTCTATATGTGCGACTCATATCATTCCTCATTCCTAATCATCACAGATTATTATCTTGGAATATCACTATGCTGTCTAACCTGCGTACTTTTCTTACTGGTATAGGAAAATACCTGATTATCCTTAGCGCTCACCATTCCCAATTCCTTCGTTGCTTTTGAATAAATCGTTGGTAAATCAATCGAGTTGTTCACATTCTCCATTGCCGTTGCATTTTCCTTCTCTAATTCTACCACTTCTGTCTGCAAAGACACAATACTATTATTCAAATATGTTGACTCAAATTGCTTTTGTAAATATGTAAAGCATACAAAAAAAGCAGCAGCTAACGTAAGTGCACAAATCAGTACCGACACTCGATCTACTCTCTTCTTAGGTTTTCTTCTTGGCTGCGGTGCCTGACGACGTCTCGTCTCCTCATCAGGTCTTCTGACTGGTTCGGCATACAGTTCTCTAGCTGCCGATCCATAAATGTAATGATTTCTCTCTTCCATGATTGTCCCCTCCACAAATTCTGTCATCCTTGACGTTTCTCAAATATACGAAGCTTTGCGCTTTTTGATCTTGAATTCTCCTCTAATTCTTCCTCTGATGGAAGAATTGGTTTCCTTGTTATCACTTTTCCCTTTGATTCCTTACCACATACACATATCGGAAAATCTCTCGGACATGTACATGGATTTTCATTTGTTCGAAAACAGTTTTTGACGATTCGATCTTCGAGTGAATGAAATGTGATGATGCAGATACGTCCACCATCGTTCAACAAATCAATCATCTCATCAAGCGAATTTTCAAGAACCTCTAATTCCTTATTACATTCAATTCGAATCGCTTGAAATGTACGTTTAGCAGGATGACCCTTGCCGTTACGAGCCTTTGCCGGCATCGACTTACGTATAATGTCAACAAGTTCAAATGTCGTCTGAATCTCTCTTTCCTGTCTATCCTTCACAATGTTTCTGGCAATGTTTCTCGCGTATCGTTCTTCACCAAAAACCTTTAGAACCTTAGTTAATTTATCTTCACTATACGTATTTACGATATCCTTAGCAGTCAAATACTGCTCCTGATCCATACGCATGTCTAAATCTGCATCCTCCATGTAGGAAAATCCGCGCTCTTTTGTATCAAGCTGATATGACGAAACGCCTAAATCTAAAACAATGCCATCCACTTTGGTAACACCTTGTTCTAACAAGACTTGTTTCATTTGCTCATAATTACTTTTTATAATGGTCACTTGATCGCCATATTCTAAGAGCCGTTCTGTCGCAGCCTCGATCGCGCATTCATCCTGATCAATTCCATAAAAATGGCCATCAGGTCCAAGCTTACTGCATACCACACTAGCATGTCCTGCACCACCTAGTGTTCCGTCTACATAGATTCCATCTGGTCGAATCTGTAGACCATCGGTAGTTTCATGTAATAATACCGATTTGTGATTAAATTCCATGAAATACCTCCTGTAATACTGCTAGTAACTCAGACCCAATTCAGCCATGTGCTCTGCAATGTCATCTACATTATCAAAATCATCATTCTCATCCCAGCGTTCCTTACTCCATACCTCAATCTTAGACATAACTCCTACTACTACTACATCTTTTGTCATGCCAGCTAAATCTCTTAGCTTTGCCGGTATTAATGTTCGTCCTTGTTTATCAATGTCACACTGTGCTGCATTCGCATTGAAGTAACGCTGTAACTTTCTGGCTTCTTTGTTTCCTGGAAGACTCTCTAACTGCTTCGTGAACTTCTCCCATTCTGCGATCGGATATATAAATAAACATCCATCTAAACCAAGTGTAGCAACAAATGATTCGCCCAATGCCTCACGGAATTTAGCAGGAACAATAATACGTCCCTTCGTATCTAAACTATGATCGTATGTACCCATGAACATTTGACTTCACCTACCATTTCACTCCACTTCGTTCCACTTCCCACCACTTTCTTATGATTTTACTCCACTTTTACTCCAAAATCAAGCCTTTTCTTTGCCAAATTTCAATAAAAAAGTGCCATTTTACGGCACTTTTTTCATCCCCGGGCACAACATATCGGTATTTTTGCGCAAAAAAGAAGTCCTGACACAATATGTTGTGTCGGGACTTCTTTTATATGATTTTAATTATTTTTAGTAATTGTTGCCATCTTACGTCTTTTATATACCCAAAACGCACCACTTAGTACAATTAACACGCCGGATAACACCTGCGATACAGCAATTGATGTTCCTCCAACTAGCAACTGGTCGGTTCGCAATCCTTCAATCCAGATTCTCCCCAATCCATATCCAGCAAGATACAGAACGAACATCTCTCCATCAAATTTCTTCTTTTTCGCTAATACAATAATCAGAATAAGCACTACCAAATTCCATAATGACTCATATAAGAAGGTAGGATGAACCTGAATATAAGCCACCCCATTTTCAATAATCTCATGTTGCCGCAGGGTGTCTGTAATGTTGCTTGCAAGTACTTCACTTTCTTTCAAGCGCATGGCAAAGAAATTATCTGTATATCCTCCAAAGGCTTCCCGATTAAAGAAATTGCCCCATCGTCCTATAATCTGTCCAAGAATCAAACCAGCACATGCTGTATCCGCCATCTTAAGAAATGAATACTTTTTCAATCGACAATATACAAAAGCAGACAATACACCGCCAATCACTCCACCATAAATGGCCATACCACCACCACGCAGATTGAAAATTTGTAATAGATTGTCCCGATATTGATCAAAACTAAAAATCACAAAATACAATCTTGCACCGATAATTGCAAAAATAATACCATAGATTGCAAAATCAGAATAGACATCTGGATCTTGCCCTGTTCTCTTGGCCTGCCATCTAGCAATCAGCAATCCAGCAACCATGCCAAGCGCAATAATCATACCATAGAAGGCAATGGTAAACCCACCAACTGTGATACCCTTCGTCATATTAGCAATCTTGATACCGATATGAGGAAATGAAACATCAATACCTTCCATGTCTACCTCCTACTATACATTAAAGCGGAACAAGATAACATCTCCATCTTGCACTACATATTCTTTACCTTCTGAGCGAACGAGACCTTTTTCCTTCGCACCAACGTTACCACCATATTCCACTAGATGCTCGTAGCTCACAACTTCAGCTCGTATAAATCCTCGTTCAAAATCTGTATGAATTTTACCGGCTGCCTGTGGGGCTTTCGTTCCTTCGGTAATCGTCCATGCTCTTGTCTCATCTTCACCGGTTGTCAGATAACTAATCAAGCCCAACAAGCGATAACTAGCACGAATCAACTTCTGAAGTCCTGACTCAGTCAAGCCCAGGTCCTCTAAAAACATCTTTGTTTCCTCTTCATCTAATTCGGCAATCTCCTGCTCAATCTGTGCACAGATAACAAACACTTCTGAGCCTTCTTCTTTTGCATACTCACGAACCTTTTGTACATGAGGATTGTCAACTCCATCATTCGCCAAGTCATCCTCTGCCACATTAGCAGCATAGATCACTGGTTTTGCTGTCAATAAGTTATAATCCTTGAACCAGAATTCTTCATCTTCATCATTCACATCAAAATTCTTCGCCATCTTATTCTCTTCTAAGAATGCTTTTAATCTCTCAACAAAAGATAGCTCCTTCGCAAGTTTCTTATCATTTTTAGCACCACGAGATACCTTAGCCACTCTTCTCTCAAGAATCTCAATGTCTGAGAAAATAAGTTCCAGATTGATTGTTTCGATATCACGCATCGGATCAATACTTCCATCTACATGGACAATATTGCTATCTTCAAAGCAACGCACGACATGCACAATAGCATCTACCTCACGAATATTGGATAAGAACTGGTTGCCCAATCCTTCTCCTTTGGATGCTCCTTTTACAAGACCAGCAATATCCACAAATTCAATTGTTGCCGGAATCACTTTCTTAGAGTTATGCATCTTACCTAGTACGTTTAATCTCTCATCTGGCACTGGTACGATTCCCACATTGGGGTCAATGGTACAGAATGGATAATTGGCTGATTCTGCACCCGCTTTTGTCAATGAATTAAATAATGTGCTTTTTCCTACGTTTGGTAATCCAACAATTCCTAGTTTCATTTTATCCTCCACATCGCAGTCTCATCTTCATAAGACTTTTCATATTTCGCAAAGGCATCCAAAAAGCCTTTTACATTCTCTTCTACATCGCCTCGAAACACTTTTGTTCCTGAAACAATTACATTGGCGCCTGCATCTAAAACCTGGTCAACATTATCTAATGTGACACCGCCATCCACTTCAATATCCGTACGATATCCGTTATCACGAATCAACTTTCTAAGCGCACGTATCTTATCGAAGGTACTTTCAATAATTCGCTGTCCACCATGACCTGGAAATACTGTCATGATAAGAACCATGTCTAATTTAGGAAGGTATGGAATAATCGTCTCAAGTGGCGTATCGGGACTAATTGCGACACCAATTCTCGCTCCTGTACGGTCGATCAAGTCAAGTGTCTCACCTAAGTCACCACATGCCTCTGCGTGTACCGTAACACCATCTGCTCCAACAGCAACAAATCTCTCGATTAATGGCTTTGGCTCGTCCACCATCAAATGAACATCAAAAAAGGAATCCACTTCACCTCGTAAGCCTCGAACTTCAGGTATACCAAATGCCATATTGGGAACAAAATGACCATCCATTACATCAATATGTAAATACTCAGCTCCCGCATTGTAAACACGTTTCACTTCCCGTCCAAGTTCGGCAACATCAGCCGCAAGAATAGACGGTGACAGGATATATTTCATTTACTACCTCCTAATCATGTACTAATATCTTCTTCTCTCTTTTAACTCCTCAAACATCTGTAAATAGTTCTCATAGCGGCTGTCACTAATCTCCCCGTCCGCTAGTTTTTCTTTCACAGCACAACCTGGTTCATGAACATGCACACATCCTTGAAAACGACATTGTCCCTCATAAGGTTGAAACTCTGTAAAATAATATCTCAAATCCTCTTTTTCCATATCTGGTACTGCCAATGAACTAAACCCTGGTGTATCCATGATAAAAGTTTCTTCATCCAAAGGAAATAATTCCGAATGTCTCGTGGTATGTTTACCACGGCCAATCTTCTCACTAAGTGTTCCTGTCTCAGCTTGTATACTAGCGTCAAGCCAATTCACAACAGAAGATTTACCCACTCCAGAAGGTCCAGCTAACACAGTAGTCCTGCCCTTCAATTGTGCAAGAAGCTCTTTCATTCCCCATTGCTCCTTACTACTTATAATGAGAACCTTATTGTTGCATTTTTCATAAATCTCAATCAATCGTTCACACACGCCCTGATTTACAATATCCATTTTGTTAAAACATATCACCGTCTTAACATCTTGTTGTTGCATCATAATCAAGAATCGATCCAACAAATTCAAGTTCGGAGTGGGATCTGCCATCGCAAATATAACAACTGCTTGATCCACATTGGCAACCGCCGGACGTATTAACGAATTTAATCTGGGAAGTATCTTTTCAATACTTCCCAGTTTATTCTCTTCATCTAAAACCTGAATCTCTACCCAATCGCCAACAAGAGGCTTAATCTTCTCTTTACGAAAAATCCCCTTTGCCTTACATTCATAGCATATCTTGCCTACATGAACATAGTAGAAACCACCGATTCCTTTAATTATCTTACCCTTCATCAATTGCTTGCTACCCTTGTGAATGTGATGCTGTATGCACCGACACGAACACCATCTTTATAAACGATAAGTTCACCTTCTGTGCTCGTTCCTACAATTCCTGTTACTGGAAGAGGGAAATCAGCATAGCTCTTCGTCTCTTCATAAACCTTAGTCTGCTTACCATCTTGATTTAATACAAGCTTGATTACAGCTGGTGGATCTGACTCATACTCAAACGGATTGTTCGTTATGGTTGTATTTCCAACATAGCTGTATGTGGTCTTAGCACCTAGACTCAATGTAATATCAACAGCAGTGCCTTTCTTAACCTTTGCACCCTTTGGCTGACTCTGTCCGCATACTCGATCCTTTGTTACGGAATCCGAATAGTTACTTGTTACATTTCCAAGTTTAAGACCAACCGCTGTCAGTGCAGATGTTGCCTTAGACTTCGTCATTGTTGATAAATTCGGAACAGATACCATCGCATTTTCCTTGCCCTTACTCTGGTATACTTTAATCGTATCTCCTGGTGCTGCCTTTTCATTGGCTGCTGGTGATGTACGACATACTAATCCTGACTCTACCGTCTCACTATATTCAGATTCTTTAACAGATACCTTAAATCCTGCATCTTGTAATGCTGTCTGCGCATCTGTTAATGAATAATTTGTCACATCTGGTACGGTCTCTTTCTTAGGACCTGTACTAATATATACAGTAACTGTCGACTTAGTCGCTACCTGCGTGCCAACTTCTGGATTCGTGCTAATGACAAGTCCCTCGTCAACGGTATCTGACTCTTGCTCTTCGAACTTAACAATAAGGTCATTATTATCAAACTCTACCTGTGCAGCTTCCTGCTTCATATTCACAACACTAGGAACAATTGTCATACCTTCTGCAGTGCCAACTGGTGTAGGTGAAGCATCGGCACTACCACCAGGTGTTGAGCCACCCCATAATCCAATAAACTTACCTAGCATAAATATGATGACCAAACCAATAATAATAGCTACCACAATGCTTCCGATAACGAGAACTTTCTCCAACTTAGGATCTACATCCGAATCGTCTTCTTCCTCCTCATCACCATCTTCTACATCGGCATTATCATCCGCAGTTTCTGTAATTGGTTCAATCTTTCTCTTCTCTTTCACTTCATCCGTAGGTATGAAAAGAGTCTTGCCACCATTATCAAGTGGAGTTAAGATTCCATAGGTTCCTGTCGGGTCTGCCAAAAACATTTGCAAGTCAGCCATCAAATCTGCTGCTGTACGATAACGCATATCGCCTTTCTTTTGCATACACTTCGCGACAATATCGCTGAGTCCCTTTGGAATTGTTGCATCCATCGCTGCAAGCGGAGTAGCATCTTCCTGAACATGTGCGAGTGCAATCGCTACTGTACTGTCACCAGAAAATGGTACCGAACCAGTCAGCATCTCATACATCGTAATACCAAGCGAATAGATATCACTCTTCTCATCGCTAAATCCGCCTCTTGCCTGCTCTGGGGAAATATAATGAACAGAACCCATCGCATTGGATGTAATCGTATTTGATGTCGCTGCTTTTGCAATTCCAAAATCAGTTACCTTTGCCGTTCCATTACGTGAAATCAAGATATTCTGTGGTTTGATATCACGGTGAATAATTCCATTTTTGTGAGCGGCCTCTAACCCTGCAGCAATCTGCAAGCCTATTCCACATGCTTCTTTTACCGACAATTTCTTCTTTTCTTCAATATATCGTTTCAGCGTAATTCCTTCGATGTACTCCATGACAATATAATGCATACCATCATCTTCACCAACATCGTAAATGCTAACGATATTGGGATGGGACAAACCCGCTACGGACTGTGCCTCTCCTCGAAACTTCGCAACAAATTTTGCATCCTGACAATATTCCTGTTTTAAAAACTTAATCGCAACCGATCGATTGAGACGGTGGCATTTAGCGCGGAATACATCTGCCATTCCTCCGCTACCAACTTTCTCAAGAATCTCATATCTATCGCCTATCATCATTCCTAACTTAATCATGCCATCACTCCTTATACTTGGATTAATACTACACTAATGTTGTCCTTACCACCTGCCTCATTGGCAAGTTCAACTAATCTCTGTCCCGCATCATGAATCTGGTCCCCGTATTGTCTTATCGTTCCCTCAATCAACTCATCATCTAACATATTCGTTAATCCATCTGAACATAACAACAACACGTCACCTGGTTTCACATCAACTTCAAAGCAATCTGCCTGGACTGCCTTATATGTTCCCAGAGCACGTGTAATAATATTTTTATTGGGGTGTGTTCTCATGTCTTCTTTTTGCAATTCACCGGAACGAACCATCTCTTCTACAAGCGAATGATCCTCTGTAATCTGACGAAATGTGTCATGTAAAAGATACATCCTTGAATCTCCAACGTTAATCACATACGCTGTATTGTTAATCACAGTAGTACCTACCATAGTAGTTCCCATTCCTTGCAATTTTTCATCTTTTTCGGCACTTTCAAAAATGCTCTCATTCGCACTTTGTACTGCCTCTTCTAAGATACCTACTGGAGTAATCATCTCACTGGCTTGGATTCGTTTTACTACTTCTCGAATACCTAATTGCGAAGCAATATCGCCTGCATTATGTCCACCCATGCCATCTGCAACAATGAACAGATTGGGGAACTTTCCGACTGCATTTTCTTCACAGAACACACTATCCTGGTTGCTCTGCCTTGCACGTCCGGTATCTGTCATAGAAAATGTCTGCACAGCCTATCTTCCCTCCTGGTCTAAATACTTCTTTCTTAACTGTCCACAAGCAGCATCAATATCGCTACCCATTTCTCTTCTAATAGTAACATTTATTCGATTTTTTTCAAGTGTTAATTTGAATTGACTAATCTTATGATCCGTAGAACGTAAGCAATCTCGTTCTTTCACTTCATTCAAAGGAATTAGATTTACATGGCAATTCATACCTCTAAGCTTATGAATCAGCTCCATTGCATTATCATGGGAATCATTTACACCCTTAATCATACTATACTCAAACGTGATTCTACGCCCAGTCATTTCAATATAATAACGACAAGCATCTAAGACTTCATCCATTGAGTACTGTTTTGCAATTGGCATTGTTTGACCTCGAATCTCGTCATTGGGCGCGTGTAATGAAAGTGCTAAGGTAATTTGTAATTTTTCTTTTGCTAAATCCCGAATTCGATTAACAAGACCACAGGTGGAAACCGTAATATTACGCTGACTAATATTTAACCCCTTGTCATCGCTTAACATATGTATAAACTTCAAGAGATTATCATAATTGTCAAGTGGTTCCCCCATCCCCATCACAATAACATTCGATACACGTTCACCAGTCTCTCTCTGTATTTGATAAATCTGCGACAACATTTCTCCTGCTGTTAGATGTCTAACAAAACCACCCAGTGTGGAGGCACAAAAGGTACATCCCATCTTACAGCCTACCTGTGAAGATATACAAACGGAATTTCCATGATGGTATTTCATCCAAACGCTCTCAATCGCATTGCCATCTGGCAGTGCAAATAAATACTTCGCCGTATCTTCTTTACTTGATACCTGTTTCTGCAAAATAGATAACTGCCCTGGTTCATACTCTGTAGCTAGCTGTTCTCTGAAATTCTTGGGAAGATTGGTCATTTCATCATAACTCGTCACTAAATTCACATGTAGCCATTGATATAATTGTTTGGTCCGAAATGCCTTTTGTCCAAGCCCTTCCATCAGCTCACTTAATTCATCATAACTTAAATTTCGCAAATCTTTCTTGCTCATCGATACCTCCATGTAGTATCTATTTACTACTTTTCTTTAATCTTGCGAGGAAAAATCCATCACTTTTTTGAATACCAGGTAGAATCTGAAGCATTCCATCTCGTGTCTGTGTATTGCGAAGTGTCTCTGGCAAGTAATCATCTAAACTCTCTAGTGTTACCCCAAGATGTTCAACCATCCATGCAACTTGATCTTTATTTTCTGCAGGATTTAAAGTACATGTACTGTACATCATCACACCGTCTGGCTTCATATATGCGACTGCCTGCGTTACAATCTGTCGTTGCAAATCAACCAAACTTTCCATCATTTCTTCGGTTATATTATATTTTATATCAGGTTTTCTACCAATGATACCAAGGCCAGAACATGGTACATCTGCAATCACAACATCTGCCAGGTTATTCCACTCCGGGTCTGGACAGGTGCCATCTAGCACCTTACATTGTACGTTTTCATAGCCAATTCGAAGTACATTTTCCTGAATTTTATTCACTTTATATGGTGTTAAATCCCGACTACTCACAATTCCATTGGCACCAGTATACTCTGCTGCTTGCAATGTTTTACCGCCAGGTGCTGCACACAAATCCATAACAGTATCATCTAACTCAATTCCACTACACATAACAGGTAGCATCGAGCTCTCATCCTGGACAACAAAATACCCTTCTGCATATCCTTGAAGCTGTTCTACACGCACGCCACCTGCCAAATTCAATGCCTGAGGAACATAATACCCAGCCTCAACATTGATTCCTTGCTTTCGTAAGATATCTCGCATCTTCTCTACCGATATACGACTCTCATTCACTCGGATTGTAAGTGGCTTAGCTTCAAGATAAGAGGCGAGAATTTTCTTGGTAGACTTGCGTCCATAGCTCTCACACAACAAATCAACAATATGATTTGGCATCGAATACTGAATCGCCAAATCTCGAAATTCTACCTTGTCTTGTTCTCTACATAAAGTTCTCAATACACCATTTACAAAGCCTTTTAGCGATACATAACCATGACGGCTCACCAAATCTACCATCTCATTACAGGTTGCTGATACTGGCACCTGTTCCATAAAACGAATCTCGTAAGCACCAATCCGGAGTGCTGTGCGAATCCAAGGTTTCATCTTGCGCACTGGTGTCTTGGAAAATTGATCAATCAGCGCATCAAGTAGAATACACTGTTCAATCACACCATATGCCTCATGCTTAATGCGGCTTCGATCCATCGTCTCTTCCTTCAACTGAGTCAACACCTGGTGTAAAACCGTATCACTATGTTTCTTATCTTCCATAACCTGATATACTACATCAGCAATCAAATCTCTTACATTCTTTGTCTTCATATTAGTCATTTCTTCTTGTCAATAATAGCAGACGAAGAAGCTGCAAAATTGCTGCTGCCGCTGCGGCTACATAGGTTAATGCTGCTGCCCTAAGAACTCTTCTCGAACCCCGTAGTTCTGTATCTGTAACAATTCCACTATCTCTTATAATTGCAAGTGCCCGATGTGACGCATTGAACTCAACTGGCAAAGTAACAAGTTGAAATAACACTGCTGCACTAAACAAAATAATACCAATAGGAATCAATGGTTCAATTCCAAAAATCAAACCTGCAAGAATCAAAAACCAGGATATCGACGAGCCAAAATTAGCAACCGGTACTAAGGCAGAACGTATCGTAATCGGTACGTATCCATTGGCATGTTGAATCACATGTCCACACTCATGAGCTGCCACACTCACTGCCGAAATTGAGGTGGCATGATATACTGTCTCAGATAATCCAACTTCTTTTGTCTTTGGATTGTAATGATCCGTAAGATTTCCCGCAATTGGGACAATGCGCACATCATAGATTCCTGCTTGGTTCAAAATGCGCTCTGCCACCTGAGCACCTGTCATGCCTGACATCACTCTCGTTCTTGCATACTTATTAAACGAACTTTTGACATATGCTGATGCTAGTAAAGATAATACAACTCCAATTAAAACTAGTATATAAGTCGGGTCTAGTCGATAATACATCGCACGACCACCATAATAATATGCTAAATTAACCATTTATTCTACGCCTCCATTGATTGTGAAGCCTCGAAGAAACGCCTCTGTATCCATACGTTTTTTCCCCTCAAGCTGAAGTTCAAGGATAACTAGACTTCCCTCTCCTGTTTGTATCTGAAAAGATTGTTTGGTAACTTGTCCAATCTGGCCAGGCTTCAATCCTGCCATATCCTCACCAACTGCTGCCTTCCATATCTTCAAGGTCTTTCCTTCATAGATAGTATAGGCACTTGGCCATGGATTTAAACCTCGAACATATCGCTCAAGTTCAACCGCTGGCTTCGTAAAATCTAAGTGACCCATATGCTTGTCTAACATTTTAGCATAGGTACTTTCCTCATCCTTTTGTTGAATTGGCTTAACACTTCCTGCCTCAACTTGCTCTAGCGTTTCTAGCAAAAGACTGCTGCCTTCTTGCGCTAATCGATCAAATAAGGAACCACCGGTCTCATCATCACGAATCTTCATTTCACGCTTTAGAAGCATATCTCCTGTGTCTAATCCAACATCCATCTGCATCGTTGTAATACCTGTCACTTCGTCACCGGCTAAGATAGACCATTGTATCGGTCCCGCACCTCGCCATCTTGGAAGTAACGAAGCATGAACATTGATACATCCGTAACGTGGCATATCAAGAATCTCCTTTGAAAGAATCTGCCCAAAAGCAACCACCACAACAACATCAAATTCTAGTTCACGAAGGTGAGCTACACTGTCCTCATCTTTTATCTTCGTTGGTTGAAATACAGGTATATCTTCTCGTAAAGCCACTTCCTTAACTGGTGTAATCGACATCTGGCCGCCTCTGCCTTTCGGACGATCTGGCTGAGTCACCACCTCGATTACCTCATGTTTGTCAGAGGCAATTAATCCTTCTAGAACAGGTACAGAAAAATCTGGCGTTCCCATAAATAATACTTTCATATTCTTCTCACAATCCTTTATTCTTCTTCAAAGTCTGCCGTATCATACAATTGTCCTTCAACCATATCAACATACAGCTTGCCATCTAGATGATCTATCTCATGGAGAAGTGCTCTTGCTAATAGCTCCTCTCCTTCAACAATAATTTCTTCCATATTCTCGTTTAACGCCTTAACCTTCGCATAATTAGGTCTTGTAACCATACCCACCTTACCAGGTACAGATAAACATCCTTCGGAGCCCTCTTGTGTACCGGAAGTCTCAACAACCTCTGGGTTAATCAATACAATCGGAGAATTTCCCTCTTCTGTTACATCAATCACAACGATTCTCTTTAAAATACCGACCTGCGGTGCCGCTAATCCAACGCCTTCATGCTCATACATGGTATCTAGCATATCTTGAATTAACTCTTGCACCTTCGGTGTCATCTCTTTCACAACTTTTGATTTTTTAGTAAGTATCTCATCTCCTAGTACTCTTACATTTCGAATTGCCATTTTCTCTCCTCCAATAATCTATTAATATCCATTCATAGGATTTCGATCAAATCCTACGCTTACAATGGATTGATTGATTCTTTCATCTATTTGCACTTCAAGTTCTCTCTGTATCTGTGTCAACCTCTTTGCTTGATCGCATTTGACATAACACACATATCGGTACCAGTCATTAATCTTGCCAATGTTGGCCTTAGTTGGACCGATGCACTGTACCCCTTCTAGCTTTTGATTTTTCACAAAGTCTGCCAAATATCCAATCGCGCCCTCTGCCATTTTCTCATCTTTGGAAAATGAAAGCACAGCCATAATACTCCAGACAGGTGGATAATGCATCATCCTTCGATATGCCATCTCATTCTCATAAAACTGTATATAATCCTGGTTCTTCACAGCCTGTATTGCATAATGCTCTGGGTCATAGGTCTGTATCACAACATCACCAGGTAAACTACCTCTTCCTGCTCTTCCACTCGCTTGCATCAACAATTGAAAGGTTCTCTCCCCACTTCGATAATCGCCTGCGAACATACTTAAGTCTGCTGCAAGAATACCGACTAGTGTCACTTGTGGAAAATCATGTCCTTTCACAATCATCTGTGTTCCAATCAGAATATCTGCCTCACCTTGACGAAATGCACGTAATATATTTTCATGTCCATTCTTGCCTGTGGTTGTATCCGCATCCATTCGCAACACTCTTGCCTGTGGAAACATTTTCTTCGTTAGTGCCTCTACCTTCTGTGTTCCCAATCCAAACCCGGCGATATATGGGGAACCACATTTCGGGCATTTATCTGGCATCGGAATATGATGTCCACAATAATGACAAGTCAATGTATCGACTTCACCGTGAAAATTTTTATGAGCGGTATAGGATATATCACAATGAGGACATTTTAACACATTTCCACAGCTTCGACAAGAAACAAAGCCAGCAAAACCACGTCGGTTTAGAAACAACATAACCTGTTGATGCTCGTCTAGTCGTTGTTTTATCATACCTTGCAAACGGCGACTAAAAATCGAATGGTTCTTTGCTTTCATCTCTTCACGCAAATCTTCCACATGTATATGAGGGAGTGTTCCCTCCCCAGCGCGGTTCTTCATCTCCAACAACTGATATTCTCCCGTCGTTGCACGGTAATATGCCTCCACGGACGGAGTCGCCGAGCCTAGTACAACACTTGCGTGTGCCAGTTTGGCACGATAGATTGCCACCTCTCTTGCATGGTACTTTGGTGTATTTTCACTTTTATAACTATTCTCATGTTCCTCATCAATAATAATCAATCCAATATCTTCAAAAGGCATGAACAACGCAGAACGCGGTCCAATCACGAGCTTAATCTCCCCTTCTCTCGCCTGTGTATACTGATCATACCGTTCTCCTTCTGACATACGCGAGTTCAAGATAGATACTTGTTTGCCAAAATGCTGATAAAACCTTGCCACTGTCTGATGTGTCAAGGCAATTTCCGGGATTAATATAATTCCCTGTCTACCACCTTTTATCACTTGTTCCATCATTCTAATATAAACTTCTGTTTTTCCACTTCCGGTAACCCCATGAAGGAGATAGGTCTGATAATTCTTTTGCTGATAATCCTGAATAAAACGATTGACGCAGTCCCTCTGGTTCTCATTCATCGTAATGTCACGATTTTCTTCTAACTTCATTTGCTCAAGAGGATTTCGATATATCTGTTTACTCTCTCGGTCAATAATGCCCTCATTCACAAGACCATCGATAACCGCCTTTGTAATTTTATACTTATTTGCTGCCACTTTGCTGTCTAGCCTGCCACCTTGTTCCCGAATGGCATGTAATAGACGCAATTTTGCTTTATAATGTCGTTTTTCACAAAGAGCTATATATGCCGCCAACTCTTCTCCCTGGACATGACAAGAAAGCCAGTGTGTCTGCACTGACTTAATCTGTTTCTTGATAGGTAATACTGTTTTTAAAGCCTCATTCATCGTGGAACCATAATTTTCCCGAATATAGCCTGCCAATGCGAGTAACTGACTCTCAATGACAACCGAATCTTTTATTACACTTGTAATATCTTTTGTTCGGTCAATTGGAAATTTAGACTTCTCTGTGATATCAAGTACAAACCCTCGAATCTGCCGATTTCCTTTGCCAAAGGGAATCATCACGGCGGAGCCAATCTGAATCTCTTGCTCCATCGATTCTGGAATTCTGTACTGGTAGGTTCTATCCAAAGACTCTATGGAGATATCAACAATAATATCTGCAAACATGGTATCACTCCTCTAATAGTGCCTTCACCACTTGATCCATTGCCATACCTCTAGACCCCTTCACAAGTACGACGTCACCTTCTGTGATTATTTCTCTCATATAATCAATGACTTCTTCTCTGCTTTGACAATGTTTCACTTGAATCGTTTTGCTCTTGTTTCGAACGACATCACTGATATAGGAAGCATTTTCCCCGTAGGTAACTAACACACCCAATACTCTGCCTTTGCTTTCCTCTTCAAGCAAATATCGTCCCACGCGTTCATGCGCTTCTCTTGAAAATTCGCCTAATTCTAATACATCCGCTAGCACGGCGATACTTCGATGTGCACCCGCTCGGTCGAACAATGCTGCCAAGCCACTATTGATTGAATCCGTACTCGCATTGTAAGTATCATCAACAATCGTATATCCACGATGCTCTGTCACATCTCCACGCATCTTAAGAGGCTGATATGCATACAAGGCCTGACAGGCATCTTGTAGATCGATACCGTATCTCTCTCCTAAGCATAACGCTATCACTGCATTATTCACATTATGTTCTCCCAATACGGAAAGCGTAACATGAACAGATTGTTTCTCATGAATATAATCAAAAGACATATGCTCTCCCTCGACGGTGATATTCATTGCCTTATACTCCGGTTCATGTTCTGTTCCATAATAGACAAATTGACAAGAACCATTTTCACAAATCGTTGTATCGATGCACGTACTCGTCATCTCCTTGCCATCACCATTACTACAGATGTACAGTATGCCCTGTGGTCCAAAGCATGTGATAATCTTGCTTTTCTCACGGCATATATTTTCTCTTGACCCTAGATTTCCGATATGCGACATGCCGATATTGGTCATAACTGCAGTCTCTGGTCTAGCGATATGAACAAGTCGGTCCATCTCACCATGTTCACTGATTCCCATCTCGATTACAGCAATCTCAATGGAATCATCTAATTCAAACATCATTCGTGACAAGCCGATTTGGCTATTCATATTACCAAAGGTCTTAAGGACTTTGTATTTGCGTTCTAGTACTGTCGCAATCATCTCTTTCGTCGTTGTCTTGCCAACACTTCCCGTTACACCTATCATCGGAATATGTGCAAAGAGGTTGCGATACCAGCTAGCAAAATCCTGCAATGCCTGAAGCGTATCTTCTACATAGATGTAAGCGTGTGAGCCTACTCGTTTGATATCTTTATGCGAGGTATAAACACAAGTCGCCCCATCTTCAAATGCTCCAGGAATAAAATCATGTCCATCACGGCGTTCACCGATAATAGGCACAAATAGAGTTCCTTCTTTTACTTCACGCGAATCTGTTGTGACGGATACAACAACAAGGGAACAATCGCCTTGAAGCAATGTTCCCTTAGTTGCCGTCACAATATCATGAATCGAAATTGGTTTCATTAAATCTCCATCCTATCCAATTACATCTGCCATATCATACATTCCAGGCTCTTTTCCTGCTAGGAATTTGGCTGCTGAAACTGCACCCTTGGCAAATACATTTTTCGAGTATGCGGTATGCGAAAATGTAACCACTTCATCCACACCTGCAAAAATAACATCGTGTTCTCCTACGATGGTTCCTCCACGTACAGCCGAGATACCCAATTCCTTTTTGTCTCTCTTCTGTCTTCTCTGAGAACGATCATAGATATATTCATATTGATTTCCCATCGCTTCATTCACGGAGTCTGCTAATGCTAATGCAGTTCCTGATGGGGCATCTAATTTGAGATTATGATGCTTCTCTACAATCTCTACATCAAATCCTTCTGTTGCTAATACTTTAGCGGCTTCCTTCAATAAGCGCATCATCGTATTGATACCGAGTGACATATTCGCTGACTTAAGAAGTGCTGTTGACTTGCTTGCTGTCTGAATCTGCGCTAATTGCTCAGTGCTATAGCCTGTTGTACATAGTACAGCCGGAACCTGCTTCTCAATACTATACTCAAGTATATCGGATAAAATTCGTGCTGTCGAAAAATCAATCAGTACGTCGGCAGGTATATCACATTCTTTAATTGATGAAAAAACTGGATACGTATTCTTGCCCTCATCTGCAATATCAATACCGGCTACAATCTCTGTATCCTGATCTGCTGCTGCAATCGCTGTGATAGCTCTTCCCATCGCACCGTTGCAACCACTCATAATTATTCTTGTCATCCTCGTATCTCCATTCTTTATTCGCTAACCGTTATTCCCACTTTTCTCATCTCTTCAGCCAATACTGCTTTGTTGGCATCTTCCATCTCAGACAAAGGCATACGCAAGCTTCCCACTTCCATACCCATCAGGTTCATCGCTGCTTTCACAGGGATTGGATTCACCTCACAGAATAAGGAATTAATTAAGTGAAGATATTTTAACTGCAGCTGCTGACTTGTCATTAAGTCACCATTCATCATCTTCATTGCCATATCATGTGTCTCTTGTGGAAGAATATTAGACAGTACAGAGATAACACCTTTACCGCCCAATGCTACAACTGGTACAATCTGATCGTCATTGCCCGAATATAAATCAACGCAACCATCCGCTTTCGCAAGTACCTTAGCTACTTCTGATAAATCGCCTGTTGCATCTTTCACACCAACAATATTATCAACCGTCTTACACAATTCTACTACCGTATCTACCTGAATTGTCACACCAGTTCTACCCGGAATATTATAAAGAATAATTGGGATATGAACGGATGCCGCAATTGCTTTGAAATGTGCCTTTAAACCATTCTGTGTACATTTGTTATAGTATGGTGTCACAACAAGGAGCCCGTCCGCTCCTACTCGCTCTGCTTCCTGGGAGAGATAAATTGTGGTAGCCGTACAATTAGAACCTGTTCCTGCTATTACTGGGATTCTCTTATCCACGTACTCAACACATTTGCGAATGCACTCAATGTGTTCTTCATGAGATAATGTTGATGCTTCTCCTGTCGTACCACAAATGATAATCGCATCTGTACCATTATCCACCTGGAAATCGATGATTTCTTTCATTTTATCGAAATCAACGTCCCCATTTTCCTTCATTGGTGTTATCAATGCAACACCTGCTCCTGTAAATATTGACATGTCGTCATCCTCCTATAAAGTATTTCTAAAAGCAGAGAGAGCCGGTCACTTGGTGTGCCGGCTCAGAAAAATTCACTATAAATTTAACTTTGTAGCACTCCATCAAAATTGATGACAGTCATATAGTTCTTCACTATATGCCCAGGGCACAGGCTACGGAACCTGATTCCTTCGGCATCCTTCCCTTTCACTAACCATCTTATGCATCCGAATGCATCTGGCTACCTACTGATGAAAAACGCGCCTCTACTTTTAATATAAATACATACTATCACTATGAATATGCAGTGTCAAGTATTAACTTTGATTAATTGAATCTCGGAAATAACATCTAAATATGGTAACAAACTCTCTGGCAATTCATTGCCTGTAAGAACCAATCTCACATAGTCATCGCGCAAACGAATCAAGTCTATAATATCCTCGGTCGATATAATACCCAAGTCAACCATACCTAATACTTCATCAAGTACTAGCACATCACATTCGCCTGTCTCAATCACCTTCTTAGCGAAATTGAAACCATTTAAAACATTCTGACGCTCTTCCTTCTTCTGCTCCTCTGTTAAATCGCAGTAACTAACACTGTTCTTATCAAATCGAAACAGCTTAATCTCAGGCTCAAGCCTAGACAAAAAGCTAAACTCTTCCGCATCATTTCCTTTAAGAAATTGAATAATAATAGTACTATTACCCAAACTGGCAGCTCGTATACATTGACCTACTGCAGCTGATGTCTTGCCTTTACCAGACCCAAAAAAAGCCTGTACTATCTTTTTACTCATAATCATCCTCCGAACACTCTTATCCATGTGTTACATTTATCATGAGTAGGTATTATATCATATTTACCATAATTTTGCCAACTTTTTGTTAACCCCACCAAAATATGGTTATTCTCGATATTGCAATTCACCCATATATATACTATAATAAATACATAAAATGATAGTGAGGTTTCAACATGAAGGACACATACTCAATTCAAAATACAACTTCCGTAAATGGAATATTCATTATACTCGTTTTTGCTAGTCACTTAAGAAGCTATATCACGTTATCACCATTTGCCAACAATTTTTTAACTTATTTGGGTCAACTAATGGTGACAACCTTTTTCCTTTTCTCCGGATACGGAATTTTCCTATCCATCGAAAAGAAGGGAATGACATACCTTAACCAGTTTCCTAGGAAACGCATATTGAGTGTTCTACTCTCCTTTGATGCGTGTGTTTTGATATACCAGCTTCTCACAGTCGTTTTGCATAAACCCTATCCTATCTCCGTTCGTTTACTCGCGTTCACGGGATGGACCAATGTTGGGAATAGCAATTGGTATATCTTTGTCATTCTTATACTCTACCTGATTACCTGGATTAGCTTCAAGCTCAGCAAACAGAAACCACTTTCTTCTTTAATATTAACATCCATTCTCTGCTATGCATTTCTAATTATTCTTAGCTTCGTCAAAGAGAATTACTGGTACAACACGTTGCTATGTTATCCGCTTGGTATGTGGTTTGCTTATCTAGGTTCTCCCATACTAGCCGCACTTAAGAAAAGCAATCTGCACTTCGCCATTAGTTTGATTGGTTTTTTGGTCGCTGTAATTGTACTTCGCTATTACCGCATCAACACAACCATATACACCCTAATGGCTCTTTGCTTTTGCCTTCTCATCCTAATAATCATGAGTAAAGTTTGCCTCTATCATCCAATTCTGTATTGGCTTGGAAAACATCTCTTTCCAATTTATATGCTAATGCGAATTCCTATGTCACTTATGAAGAATCTTATAAACTGTCAGCTGCCAAACGGTGTCTTCATCATCATAAGCCTTGTTTGTACATTAGCACTTGCCAAACTATATGAAACGATTGTGTCCTGCTTCAAGCATTAAGAATGGCTTAGTGGTTCAATTGTTTCTTCGTCATGAGCCACACATTCAAGTTTGCTTACAGAAATCTCATAAGCTACTCTCTTTTCAAACTCTTCTTCGCCAACCTTCTTTTGGTATTCGCGGCTCTGGATTCTTCCCCATAACTGCACGTGACCACCTACTTCAAAACTGTCAGCAAATCTTGCGTTTCTTCCCCAACAGATACACGGGATATAATCCGATTTACCATATGGTCGATTCACTGCCAATAAAATGTCTGCAATTTCTCTTCCCAATGGAGTTTTTCGATATACAGGTGCTTTGCAAATATAACCATCTAGGAAAATGTGGTTTGGCTTCTCGCACTCCACTTCTTCCTCATACACTTGTAAATCTCTCACAAAAACGGATAAGATTAATCGATTACGACTCTCTTCGTGTCGATTGTAAGAACGGAACTGTCCGCTCGCTTCAATGAAGCAGCCATGATAATCACGGTTTACATCGATTAATCGCTCTGAAATCATAAGTGGTATCACATCATACACCTGACTTAATCGTTGTACTGACAGTTGTAATATGTAGAACCCCTCTCCAAATACCTCATGACTGAATTCAAAGCCGCTGATTACTTCCCCAAATACATTTACCTGATTGTTTCCTAAATTCTTTTCTGTCATTTTTCAGACTCCTCTCTGTTTTTCCAGACAATTTCGCTGTTTGCTCATTGTCCATTTTCATCTTCCTAACTAGTATATGCAGCTTCGAATCAAAATAGAACCAGATTTTTACTCATTTTCCCATAACTTGATTTGTCTCTATTTTATTCCCTTATTCGCCAAATTGCAATCCTTGCTTTTCAAGTAGTAATATGATACAATAATCAATTGTATGTCAATTGTTTATGTAGAACGAAAGGAAATGAAAACATGGTTACCGAAAGAAAAGATATCCGTAACATCGCCATCATCGCTCATGTCGATCATGGCAAAACAACAATCGTAGATGAACTGCTAAAGCAAAGCGGTGTTTTCCGTGCCAATCAGGACGTAGCTGAGCGTGTCATGGACTCCAACGATATTGAACGAGAGCGTGGAATTACCATCCTCTCAAAAAACACCGCCATCAAATATAAAGATGTAAAAATCAACATTATTGATACTCCAGGTCATGCTGACTTCGGTGGTGAAGTAGAACGAGTATTAAAAATGGTAAATGGAGTTATCCTAGTAGTAGATGCTTATGAAGGTGCAATGCCTCAGACAAAGTTCGTTTTGAAAAAAGCATTAGAATTAGCTCTCCCTGTTGTTGTCTGTGTCAACAAGATTGATCGTCCAGAAGCAAGACCCGATGAAGTTGTCGATGAGATTCTCGAGTTATTCATTGATTTAGATGCCGATGAATCCCAGCTTGATTGTCCTTTCATCTTCGCTTCTGCAAAAGAAGGTTTTGCCAAGACAACTCTCGACGATGACAGTACAACAATGGAACCACTCTTTGAAGCAATCCTCAATTATATTCCTGCACCACAGGGTGATCCTGATGCTGACACGCAGGTCTTAATCAGTACCATTGATTACAACGAATATGTTGGTCGTATCGGTGTTGGTAAAGTAGATAATGGGTCTGTACATCTGAATCAGGATGTGGTTATCGTTAACCATCATGATAAAGAAAAATGTAATCGAGTTAAAATCAGTAAGCTATATGAGTTTGAAGGATTGAATCGTGTCGAAGTAGAAGAAGCTGGAATCGGCTCTATCGTAGCCATCTCTGGTATTTCTGACATCCACATTGGTGATACACTGTGTTCTCCTGATAACCCACAAGCAATTCCATTCCAGAAGATTTCTGAGCCTACCATTTCCATGAATTTCATGGTAAATGATAGCCCTCTTGCTGGACAAGAAGGAAAATATGTAACCTCACGTCATCTTAGAGACCGTCTGTATCGTATGTTAAATACTGATGTAAGTATTCGTATTGAAGACACTGACACAACAGAAGCATACAAAGTATCCGGACGTGGAGAATTGCATCTCTCCGTTCTGATTGAGAATATGCGTCGTGAAGGTTATGAGTTTGCAGTTAGTAAAGCAGAAGTATTATATAAAGAAGATGAGCGTGGCAAGAAGCTTGAGCCTATGGAACGTGCTATCATCGATGTTCCTGATGAATTTACTGGTAATGTTATTCAGGCTCTGAGCAACCGTAAAGGTGAATTGCAAGGCATGGCACCTCTCGGTGGTGGAACAACTCGTCTTGAATTTTTGATTCCTTCCCGTGGATTAATCGGTTATCGTGGTGAATTCTTAACCTCCACTAAGGGTAATGGTGTCATGAATACCTTATTTGAAGAATATGGTCCATACAAGGGCGAGATTGAGTATCGTAAGCAAGGCTCTCTTATTGCATTTGAAGATGGTGAAGCAATCACTTATGGTCTGTTTAATGCTCAGGAACGTGGTACACTCTTCGTTAGTCCTGGTGAGAAAGTTTACAAGGGAATGGTAATTGGTGAAAATGCAAAAGCTGAGGACATGGAAGTCAATGTTTGCAAGAAAAAGCAAATGACTAATACACGTTCTTCTAGTGCCGATGAATCACTTCGACTCACACCTAAGAAAGACTTAAGTCTTGAGCAAGCGTTAGAATTTATTGATACTGATGAGCTTCTCGAAGTTACACCTGAGAGTCTTCGTATTCGTAAAAAGATTCTCGATGGAACAGCACGTTATCGCGCTGGCCGTAACAAGAAATAGAGTCAGAAAGGAATTACTTATGAGTTTAGAATTTCGGGATATTACTCCGGAAGCCGCTGACATCTTCGCAAAGTATGAAGGCTTACGCCCCATTTACATGAGCGAAGGACATTTTCTAAATCAATATATCTGGCAGGGATATTATCACACACGTTTTGCAGTGGATGATATCGCATTATATCTGCTCGTACAGGATAAAGAGGGAAAGCCTGGTGCTTTCCTCCCCCTTTGTACTGCCGAAGATTTACCTAAAGCATTTCTTAGAATTCAGGATTATTTCAACGAGGAATTACATGCTCGTCTGAATATGTACCTTGTGGACCGTGCCTCTTATGACATTCTCACGCATCACGGCTTAACCAAACGCTATGAGTTCGAGGATGAACGTGATTCTTATGATTACATCTATGAAGCCGAACGACTACGTACCCTAAGTGGACGAGCACTTCACAAGAAAAAGAATCACCTCAATGGTTTCCTACGTGAGTACGAAGGCCAATTCGAATATGTCACCCTCACTTGTGAAAACATGGATGAGATTCAGGCATTTCATGAAAAATGGCTCGATGAGCGTAAGATTTACGATAAGTATTCATGTATTGACAGTGAAGAAGAAGGCGTATTTTCCATTTTTGAAAACTGTGGCAAGCTCCCTTGTCGCATCGGCGGTATTCGCATCAACGGAGAATTAGTTGCTTATACCATCGGCAGTTATGCACCATCTATTCGATGTGCTTTCATACACATTGAGAAAGCAGATATAACATACAATGGTCTTTATGCTTATATCAACCAGCAATTTCTGATTCATGAGTTTCCAGAAGCAGAATTAGTCAATCGTGAAGACGATTTAGGGCAGGACAACTTAAGACAGGCAAAACTCTCCTATCGTCCTCTTCGCTTAGAAGAAAAATATAACTTATATCAGAATATCTAAAAAAAGTTCTGCGCTACTATTTGTAACGCAGAACTTTTATTTTATTGATTCATTTACTAATTTATGATAATCCGTCAAATAAGAGTCCCATGTACTCTTCTCTTTTATACTCATATCAAACTGATAGTGTTCCACTAAATATTTACCCAGATAATTAGATGTTTTAACTGATCCCCAATAATTCATATGTCCTTTATTGTACATATCTTCTTCCGGAACAAATCCAATCTGATTTAACACGTTATCATCATACTGCAGAAAAGCAATACCATTTTTACTTGCAATTTCTCGTGCCTCATTCATTACCATATACTCACTGTCTGCCCATTCGTCTGGTGCTCCTGAGTCTTCGTGGTTATGTGGAATATCAACAAATAATAGCTCCGAACCATTCTCTTTCACCAAATCAATTATCATCTGTAAATACTTCTTATTCCTTTGATTTATGCCACCTGACTCTTTCGTATTATTCCATGGTGAAAAGGAAACTGTTGTACCAGCATTTCGTTCAAAATAATATTGAGAACCAAGCAGTGAATCATTCTCTTTCTCTGGTTTACGAAGCAAATCTTTTATCGTCAATTCATCAAATCTTGAATGATACTCAATCAAAGGGATAAAGGCTCGTAATTTGCGCCCCATACTTCCCGATGTCTTCATAATAAGATCAATTCGATTTTTATTATAATGCATATTACGGACAATATCGAAAATATAATCATCACCTGAAAAATTCTCATTTTTCAATCCCAAATAATACAAATCCAGTACGACCAAATGAGGTTTTTGTACCTTATACATTTCTTTCATCATGTAATAATTAATATAAATTGGTGCACCAGACAACGCATAATTATAGGAAGTCAATCCATAATTTTGGTATATTTCATGCGGATTAAAGCCATTACATCCATGGCTTCCACCCATCAGTGCAACATCAACGTCATTAAAAATAGCTTCTTCGGAATACATCCCCCTAATAACACGATCTGCTTTTTCATTGTAAGGATTTGTTATATAATTCAAGAACAAAAAAATCCCACTCAATGCAAGAAGAAGCACTAATATTCCACTTAGAAATTTGATATTTCTCTTCATCGAAATCTCCTCATCTTAAAATTGTCCATATATGAAATTTGCCGCATTGTAGCTTGCCCCATACATTCCAACACAAAGCACTAGAATAAACAAGAAACAATAGACCAGTACACGCCATGCATACCGCCACCTCGCAAAACTTTCATATATTGACATTTCTTTTTTCTCTTCTCGTCGTTTACTAATGTAATCCAAAACAAAAAACACAATAACTCCCATGCAGCAGATCAATAATTTCAGAGTACTAAAACCAGTCTCAGTGAAAAGAGTTACAATCGTTTTATTTGATGAAACTGTAAATAACTTCCCAAAGAAATCACACAGCATGCTAAAGTCATTCAACCGAAATGGTATAAATGCGAACGCCACTAAAGCAAAAACGATTAAACTTTGAATATAACCATGTACCGCACTATTTATATGTAATTTACTCACTAATCTATCACGCAAGCTTGTAGTGTGCTTAGAAACCACCAAGTAGATACCATGAAGAAGTCCCCATAAGGCAAAACCAAAAGTAGTTCCATGCCAAATACCGCTAACAATAAAAATCACCAACACATTAAAATCCGCACGCACTACAGAAACTCTGCTACCACCAAGTGGGAAATAAACATAATCGCGGAACCATGAACTCAATGATATATGCCATCGTCTCCAAAACTCTCGAATCGACCTAGAGAAGAACGGCGACTTGAAGTTATCCATCAATTCAATTCCAATCATTCTCGCACCGCCAATTGCAATCAATGAATATCCTGCAAAATCAAAATATATTTGTAATGTATATAGCAATATTCCAATAAATAACACTCCACTACTATAACCGTTTTTCATATCAAATATATGGTCGGTAAGAACACCAAGGTTATCTGCAAGAACTATTTTTTCAAACAATCCCAAGAAAAACATGATGAATCCTTTTTTTATATGAGGAATTGACAACGAAACACCTTTACTCCATTGAGGCAATAGTTCTTTACTACGACCAATAGGACCAGCCATGATCTGCGGAAAAAAAGTAAGATATAGACTATAATTAATTAGATTTTTCTCGTTATTTTCACCACGATAAACGTCTACTAGATACCCAATAGCCATTAACGTATAGTAAGATAAGCCCATTGGAATAGCAAACCCAAGAGCCATCCAACTATTAATGTATTTAGTTAAGATAAGCACTAACAAAACAAGACAAATCCCTATAAGCAAAACCATTTTGCTTCGATATTTGCGTAGTAGAAAACCAAAAATATAGCTAATTGCTATCACATAAAATGCGTATGCTATCATCGTTTTCCCGCCGATCATAAAAAAGCTTAAACTTAACAACAACAGAATATATTTGCGGGACTTTACGGGTATAAAGTAGATAGTGCATGTAGCTAGTATAATCAAAGCACAAAACAAAATCAGATTTAAATTCATGTTGCTCTCCTTCTATAATTATGAGCGTATTCTTTTCTCACTTTCAAGTTCTCGATTGTAAAACTGTTTATGGTTTTCTGTAAGTTCCTCTTCTTTTTTGTCCTTACTTTTGTTTACAGAATAAGTTGGAACAAGTTCTGAAACAATTCGCTTCATATCATCCGTTTCCTCATAGGCAAGCTGGTATAAGCTCTCTAGTTTCTCAAAGAATTTTTCTTCGTCAAAATCTATCGGATGTCCAATATGAAGCATATCATGCTCCGTATTTTGCAAACCTTCCTCATCCATCAACATCTCTTCATACAACTTCTCCCCTGGACGAAGCCCCGTATACTTAATCTTCATATCCACATCTGGTGTATAGCCCATCAGATGAATCAGTTTTCTAGCTAAGTCATCAATCTTAACTGGCTCACCCATATCTAGAACAAAGATTTCGCCACCCTTAGCATAGACACCTGCTTGAATCACGAGTGCAACGGCTTCGGGAATCGTCATAAAATAACGAATAATCTTAGGATCTGTAACCGTAACTGGCCCCCCTGCTGCTATCTGCTTACGAAACAATGGAATAACGCTTCCGTTACTACCTAAAACATTACCAAAACGTACCGCAACAAATTCTGTCTCAGAGCGACGATTTAACCCCTGAATAATCATCTCACACAAACGTTTAGAAGCACCCATGATGTTCGTTGGATTGACCGCTTTGTCCGTAGAAATCAGCACAAATTTCTTCGCACAATATTTGTCCGCAGCTAAAGCCGTTTTATAAGTACCAAATACGTTATTTTTGATTGCCTCATTTGGGCTGTCTTCCATCAAAGGTACATGCTTGTGTGCTGCCGCATGATACACAATGTCTGGATGAAACTTTTTGAAAACATCATTCACACGTGTTGTATTACGAACAGAACCAATCAAAACCTCCAAATGTAATGCTGGATATTTTGTCTTCAACTCCTGCTGAATGTCATATGCATTATTCTCATAAATATCAAAAACGATTAAAGTCTTAGGATTGTTCGCTGCAATCTGTCGACATAACTCACTACCAATTGAACCACCGCCACCAGTTACTAAAACCACTTTATTACGTACATAATTAATGACAGAATCCAGATTTGTCTCTACCGGTTCCCGTCCTAATAAATCCTCAATCTCGACACTACGAATCTTCTCAACCTGAACATCACCGTTCACTAACTGATACACACCAGGAAGAATCTTAAGCGCTGCACCCGTCTGCTGACAGATATGGAGAATTTTACCAATCTCCTTTTTGGTAGCACTCGGCATCGCAACAATAATCTCATTAATGTCGTATTTCTTAGCATATTCAGGAATCGTATCTCTTCCACCAACGACTCTGATTCCATGAATATAAGTTCCCTGCTTCGATTTGTTATCATCAATAATACAACAAATACGGCTATCAAGGTTCTTACTCATTTGCAATTCGCCAATAAGTAGATTACACGCATCTCCACCACCGACAATCATAGTATTACGCATGCCTGCACCGTGTATATTCGAAATAAATAATAATCGAATTAGTCGATAGGAAAATCTCGCTGCAAATGTTCCCAAGAAAAGTAATACCATATAGAGGATAAAACAAGATCTTGGTAATCGATGATAGGTTCCAAATACAATCAGATAATTAGCAACTCCAGCAAATCCACAACCTAGAATTACATTTAAAATCTCTCTTGTGCCTGCGAATCGCCAAAGACTATTATACATACGAAACAAAGCAAAAATAATCAATGCAACAATGGTATTTACAACGGCTAGTTCAATAATCGTGTGGACATAGCCCAATGGATAATCCGCTTCGATTCCACTGTTTATAAATCTCTCCCACTTTAAGTCATAACGTAAAAAAAGAGCAAAAAAAGAACAAAAATTGATACAAAAGATATCCCATAATATCAGTAATACACGGAATACTCCTGACAATCTTCCACTCTCGATATAATCTCGTAACTTTGACATCTAGATTTCCTCCAATTTCTCAATCAAAAAATCATATACTCGCTTTCCCGATTGATTATCCTGATAGAGATTTGTTAATTTCTTGACTTCCTCACGTGATTCCAATGACTTATCACGATTATTTGCTACATCTACAATAAACCCTGCCAAATCCTGCATGGTGTAGAGGTATTCTCCCCGTAAGATTGACTGTGGAGAATCCACTACCAATCCTCTTTTCTTGGTATATTCCTCAATATCGTCAAAGGTCAAACCGATGGGACGATTAAGTAATAAATAATCAAAATATACAGATGAGTAATCTGTCATCAATGCATCTGTCACAGCAAGAAAGGAATACAATTGCACATCCTGCCTGCGAAGGTCCTCATCATGTATAAACTGAATGTTCGATAAACTCATATGAATAATATGCTCTAATCTTTGAGCCGGATGTGGCTTAATAACTAGTATAACATGATTTTGTTGAAGTATATCATTCACATATTCAAAGTCTTTAGGGCTCTTAATAAATGGGAGTCCTGTATCGGTTTCATCACAATTTGTTTTAATTACCTCTTCCTTATCACTCTTATGTTGTCGAAAAGTAGGCATCCAAACAATGATTTTATCATGTTTCGAATGAGGAATCAAATCTTTCGCCTGCTTCGTCTCAGAAAAGAGAAAATCATTTCTTGGAAATCCTAGATTAACTAGCTTCTCCCGTGAAATATGACACTCCCTCGACATAATGTCTGCAACGTAATCAGACGGTGCTACAGCATAATCACAACGGTCATCAATCGTATATGACAAAAGCTTCTTGATTGGGCTGCCATGCTGAAGGAATAATAATAGCTGCTTCTCATTTTCCCTTGTCATCATGCGATTGGAAAACACAAGTGCTTTCGATGTCGCACGATGGTATTTGATTTGAAATAGCTCAAATACATTACGTGGTGAATAATTGATGAACTTCACATTTTTAATATGCACGCCTGAGTAAACACTCGCATCATTTACACACCAATAAATCTTGTATTTTTCATTCATCCCCTGCTCTATCATATAGTGAAAGAGACCATACGTATTACAAGCACAATCCGGATGACTTTCTAATGAAATTTTGTTTTGAAGAGGCAATCTAAAAAACAAACTGCCAATCCTTTTCTTTATACTCATAATCGTTATTATCTCCCTTTTTTGAGGAATTTTCCGAGCAAACCTTTCACCGTAGACTTTTCATATTCATTCAAAATCATCACCCAGGATAAAGCACAAAATACCGAGCCATATAATACACCCTTTATAAATAATCCCATCCAGCTACTCATCGGAATCATCCAGTCAATACCCAAGCCCAATATACCAATTAGGATAATCTTAAAAATAATGGTAGATATTGCCTTCCAGTACCCCGGAATATCTAGCCCGATTTTTTTATAATAGAACCAATTCATCGTTAATATCTGACCACAACATGTCGCTAGCCCCGTTGCACAAGCAGCTCCTAAACCACCAAACCGCATTGCCAATGGGATACTTAACACTACATTGGCAAGGGCAATGAATAAATAAATGATAGACCGAAACTTGTGCATATTCATTGCTCTAAGAACTGAAATTCCGAGATTTTGTGACAAAGGAATCAGCGCCGGAATAATTACAACAAGTGCTATATAGTATGCCATCTTCCATTCTGGTCCCAGCCATAAGGTTATGAACTGCTGTCCAAATACAACAAAACCACTCATCAAAAATCCCAGTAAAATAAATTGAATCCTTCCAATTCGGATAAACAAAGCGGACACTTCTTGCATGGATTCATTTAACGTAACCAATTTCGTAATCTTAGGTAGAAAAACTCCACTAATAGAAGTGGAAAATTGCTCAAAATATGAAGAAAACTGTACACCAACGGTATATGTAGAGACCGCGGCACTGCTACAGAGTGCTCCTAAAATCACCTTATCCGTATTAGCATACAATTGATCAATCACAATATTTAAAAAGATAAAAAAAGAAAACAAAAATACTTCCTTTACCACAACATGATCAAACCCTCGAAATAAAAATCGAACTTGATAACGTCTCATTCCATAGAACACAGTAATGACCTTAATCGCAATTGATACAACGGTTGTAATTACAGCCATAGCAATCGATTTATATCCCCAGAATAGGGCAACTAGAATCGCTGCATGTGTTAATACACTTGAAATAATATTCATGAGCTTTAAGTAGAAAAAGCCTTCATTTGCACTAATAATCGAAGAGAAAATACCAAGTGGAAAAGAAACCACCAAATTACATAATAATATCAGAAATATAACCTTCAGATGTTCCGTTTCTACACTGGTAAATCCTTTCTGGAAAAACCAATCTAAATTGAAGTAAGCAATCAGCCCAGCAATCAAAGCCACTATTGCAATCATGGAGTAGAGTAACAGAAACATGCCATTTAGCTTATATTCACCCTCTTTATCATGAAGTGCTTTATACTTTGCCACATAACGTATCATGGTCTGATTAAATCCCAAATCTAATATAGCTAGAAATGCGATTGCGGAGCTTGCTACCGAATATACCCCATATTCACCTTTTCCAAGAAAACTAATTAAAATCGGTGTATAGAAAATCCCTATTGCGAATGTGATGCCTAGATACACATACGATAACAGAGCACCTGCTTTACGTTGATTCATTAAGCAACCTCTTCCTTACTTTTCTGATTAGCATAAGTCAAAAACCAAAATGTCACACCCACAAACATCCAAAAGACTCCCGTTGTGATTGTATTAACAAAGAACATTTCCAATAAAAACAGCCCTGATATTCCAATAATGCCAATTACTGCAAGACACAATAATAGAATATCATCTGCTTTTTTATTCTTGTGAAGCTTCGCGTAGCCGATCACATGATAAATCAAATATATCACAAGCAATAAAATAGGTATTGTTCCCAAAATACCAGAGCCTGCAATGACAGCAAGATAAGCATTATGTGCCTGATAACCTGTTGTCGCAATAAATGAGCCCGGATAATTCTTCTTCGCATAAGGAACCATATTTCTTGGTGACATTCCCACAATTCGGTTGTCTGCTGATAGTTTCCACACATTTGACCAAATATCAAATCGACTATTCGATATATCTTCCCTTCCATCTTCTCTTACCAGACTAATATCCTTTTCTTCTTCAAATTCACAAAGTCCAATATATGGTCGAATCTTCACAGTAACTCTTGCAATGGGGGTGAACGCAATTGTCGCAAATGATAAATACAATACAACCGCAATAAGAGAACCCACACCTAAAAGTATTCCCTTTTTCAGCCAATGATTTCCCTGTTCCACCTGATGATTGCGATAGCATAAAAATGCAAAAATAGGAACTAGAATACAAGAAGCAACAAACGCTGTTCGTGAGCCTGATAAAAGAATATAGATTCCATTAAACACAATGGTGCATATATAAAATCTTTTCGCCCATTTGTTCGTAACTTTCTTTAATAAAAATACTGCAAATGCAATAACAAGCAAACTTGCGATTGCCGCATAGTTAGGGTCTGTAAATACGCCAAACAATCGTTCTTCCACAAACCCTTGTCTTCTATCATATGTGTCATTATAGTCAGGCACCACATAACTAGACTGAACAAGGAATTGACCAAATGAGATAAACACAGCAACAAAATGTACTACAATAAGGCTATTCATTAAACGATTCAGGCATGTCTTGCCATTCTTTTCTTTGTCCTCTCCAAATGGAATAACTGATGTAAATAAAAACATCTGAATTGCCATCCACATAATTGTCTTAATATTATCGCCCAATCCATATTCTCGATAAACGATAGAAGAAATGAAACATACAAGCAAAAACAATGCAAACATATAATACTCAAAACGAAGATACCTCTTACTATGTAGGAGCAGTTCGCATACAAGTAAAAGTCCTCCCATGATAGCACCCACTATATAACAAATACCATTTATCTGGTTGCTTACAAGATCAACAAAACATACCATTCTAGATAACAATAAGAATGTCATAAATATAATCAAATACCACTCCTTTATCAGGGTGAATTTCTTATCAAATTTCTGTAACGGTTCCATTTCTCTATTCCTCCACTATAATCTCTTTCTTTTACTCCGATACTTCTTTAAAAACATATCATAAATCTTAATATGAATCTTTAACCCTAACATGGCAATTTTTCTACCACGACCAACATATGGATTACGAATAATCAAGAACCAATTCTTGCGCAAAAAGGATACTACCTTTTTCTTTACACCAGAATCAATCGGATTTGACTCCGCTTCCAACATCTTATCCAATACGTAAAAATAGGACCAATATAAGCGAAAATCTGCCACTTTTAAAAGCTCAGGGTATTCCTGCGAGATAATCTCATGATTTCGTTCATATGCTTTTATTACACACAAATCATTATCACGATATCCCCGTGTTGTGATACTCTCTAAGCGGTGAACATAATAATATTTTGGCTCTAGGTCTATATAAACATATTCTATCTGTTTTAGTATGTCAAGAATAACATAAGCATCTTCACTTGTCATCCCCACAGGGAATCTTAACTGGTCAAATATATTTCGCCGAAACAACCGATTTACCGGATTTACCGATATATATCTTGATTCAAGAACCATAAATATAGCCTCTTGTCGATTAGCGACCTTCTGAATATATTCTTTTGGTACTTGTTGTCTATTCGCATAAACCTGATACATTCCACAGATTGATATACCGATATTCTCTTTTTGAAAACCGCGCAACAAAAATTCATACATATCTTCATCAATATAGTCATCACTATCGACAAAGCCTATGTATTCCCCACTTGCCACATCAAGTCCTGCATTACGTGCCTTCGATACGCCTCCATTATCCTGATGAATGACAACAATTCGTTTATCCTTTGCTGCCGCCTGCTGACAAATGCTCAGACTTGAGTCTGTTGAGCCATCATCTACTAGTATAATCTCTAAGTTTTGATAGCTTTGCATTTGAATGGATTGAATACATTTTTCCAAATACTTCTCGCAATTGTAAACAGGCACAATAACTGATACTTTATTTTCCATAATACTGTCCTTTATATGTGAGATAACTATTCTCGATGTCAACCTTCACGGCATCATGCTTTGGTTGCTGGCCTTCCATCGGAGGCATCTGCATATAATCACCAAATGCCATATGCAAATACTTGTCATAGCCAATTGGTACCGGCATCTCATAGCCTTCAAATGGTTTATACACAGCGCTTGCAAATATCTCTTTGGGATACTCTTTGACCATGTATTGCCATCTCGTACATAATTCCGTAATACACTTGCAATCTTCAATTCGATATTTCGACATATGCTTTTCTGCACGTTTCGCCATACGATAACGACGCTTCCAGCTTGGGAACAAAAAGAGTAATAGTTTACTCGGAATCTCAAACAATTTACCTTTACTCGTCAATGGTTCTTGATTCATTAAAATCTGATGTAACAAAGCCCAAAATATCTGTTTTTTACGCTTCATTCCCTCCGGACAACCATCTAGTGGAATCACTTCTAAGCGAATTCCATGTGGTATATCAAGGTCTGTCTGACGCTCTTTGATAAATGTTGTCTCTTCATCCGAAATTGAGCTTAACAATGACCGAAGAAACATATCCTCGGAATCGCGGCAAAAACGATACTTCGTTTCAGCCATCTCTTCTTCCCATAAGGGTCCTAATTTCTCATAATCATCTCGCGGCATAAACACATCGATGTCATCATCCCATGGTATAAATCCTTGATGTCGTAATGTTCCGATACAACATCCTCCACAAAAGTAAAATAACAAGTCATGCTTTTCGCAAAACTCTTTAAATACAAGTAAAATCTCCAGTGATTTCTCCTGAAGCTTTCTCAGCTCATAATCCATACCTACCTCCATATGACGGCTATAATTTCCACTTAAATACGGTTTTAAACGAATTCGTCAAATCTGTGTGGAATACACGATGAATATCATCCACCGTCTTCACGGGTCTATCTTCATATACAATCATACCTAGGCGCAGTGCCATCTCTGGATTTTTCATTAATTCCACTGCTTTTTGGAAATCAGCCACTCCCGAGCGACTGCTTCCTACCATCGTCAGACCTTTTTCAAGCACATCCCGCGTATTGATACCGACTTTATTCTCGCTTACGCCCATTAGCATCACCGTTCCCTGTGGGTTAATATATCGAATAATATCATCAATGGCATAGGCGCTTCCACTACCGCCGCAGCACTCAAAGGCATGATCAAGTGTCAAATCCTCAGGAATATCGTCTGCCATAAACGTTTTATCTACAAAAGAAAAATATGCCAATTTTCCAGAAGACATGCCACAAACATAGATTGTACTCTCAGGATATAACTGCTTCAACACACAAGCCACCACATAAGCAAGGCTTCCATCGCCCCAGATTCCAATCTTTTCTCTACGTTCATGAGCAATTTTATCAAATCGGCTAATGCTATGAACTGCCACACTGATAAATTCAGTAATTGCTGCTAAGGAAGCATCTACTCCTGCGGCTGATACCATTCTCTCTGGTTTCATCTCTACATATTCACGCATAAAGCCATCAATTCCACTCGAAAGAAAGCTAGACCCACGCTGATAATTCTCATAGATTACTTCATCATCCTGGCCTGGCTGATTCGGAACCATTACCACTTGTTCGCCCACTTGATAAGTTCCTGTTGGATCATAGACTACTTCACCACAGCATTCATGAATCAACGCCATCGGCAACTTGTTCTGTAATACCTTCTGGTCTCTGAGTCCTTGGTAATATCGCTGATCTGCATGACAAACGGCCATATAGGTTGGTTTTACCACAACTTGATCATCAAAGCTGATATCCGTGTATTCAATTGTAAATACTCTAGGGCTAACCAGTTGATAAACATAATTAATCAATTAAATTTCCTCCGACCATTGCTTTTGCTATCTTATAATCACTGACTGTTGTAATCTTCAGGTTGGAAACTTCGCCTTCCACAAGATGTACAGGAACCTCTCTAACCGTACAAATCTTACATGCATCCGTAAGAATCTCTTTCTCATCTTCTGATAAATCATTATATAAGTTCTTTAATAAACTCATCTGGAAGCTCTGTGGAGTCTGTCCCTGATAGAGATATTTTCTCTCTGGAATATCAGAAATCACATTACCATCCATCGACGTAACAATTGTATCAATTGCTGGTGTTGCGGTATCACAAGCCTTGTACTTCTGTACCATCTCGATATTCTCATCAATAATTCTTGAAGTCACAAACGGTCTAACCGAATCATGTGTAATGATATAGTGATCTTCGCTCTCACCATACTCTCCCTCAATCTTGTTGATTACATTCATAATCGTCGTATTACGATCTGCTCCACCCGCAACGACATGAATCTTATCTTTCTTAATCTTGATATATTGGTGTATCAAATCCTCCATGTGAAGCACCCAGCTTGGGTGAACACCAATGTAGAACTCATCAATCTTATCACTTAATAAAAACTTGTCTAATGTATGGATAATAATTGGCTTACCATTCAAATCCAAAAACTGCTTCGGCATATCTGAAATATTCATTCGGGAGCCGACCCCTCCTGCTAAAATCGCTGCAAATATCATAATGTCATCCATTCCTTTCCTCTATATTGTTCATATCCATTCTCTAAATCCAAAAAACTAGCATCATGGTGTGCCACTTGTTTCTCTACTGGTGGCAGTTGCATATAATCCCCAAATGCCTCTCTCAAGTAACCATCATAACCCACAGGAATTGGCATTTTCGTTCCTTGAAAATCTCTCCACTGTGCGCTGGCGAACCACTCAGACCGATATTTTTTCTTCATATAATAAGGTCCCGAGCACAATTCTGTTATGTACTCGCTTTGACTGATTGGATACTGCGTCATATGTTTCTTCGCCCATCTCCAGATTCGATATCGAATCTTTTTTCCATGGAAAATGGTAAGTAGAACCTTGCTTCCCCATGTCATCATACCACCATGTGTCTCTGGTATTACCTGAGCACAAAACAAAGAGTAAATCAAGGCATAGATGCATTGCATCTTCCTCTTCCATGTCGTTGGTGCATAACCATCAAGTGGCAAGATATCAAGTGCTACCCCATGCGGAATATCCAAATCCTTTTGATAAGGTTTCACCTGCGTTGTTTTAGCATCACGTATGGTAGCAAATAAATTGCGATCTACCAAATCTGCATCCGTTGTCACCGATAACCGATATCGCTTAGATATCTCCATATCAGACCACATCTCAACAAATTTCTCATAATCTTCTCTTGGCATGAAAAAATCCAAATCATCATCCCATGGTATGAATCCACCATGTCTTAACGTACCAATACATCCACCACCACAAAAATAGCATAACAAATCGTGTTCTTTGCAAAACTCAGTAAAAGCCATGGCCATCTCAAGACTAACTCTTTGTAATCCATCCAATTCCTTGGCTGTATATGGTTTATCCATTCTTTAATTGCTCCTTTATTTCATCCACTTTCGGGCATACCTTATGCGTTCTTCTCCACCAAGGCATCTTTAACAATCCCCATGTTGTTCCTATGCCATAGCTAATATGTAGCAAAAAGAACAAAAACGGTAGTGTAAGCTGTATGATATGTTTTCTCTCAGGAATAACCGAAGCAATCGCCATCACCACTGCTAATATGCCATATAACCCCCACATCAAGATGGCAAGCCATGGTATATGACATAATGCTAATATGGTTGTGACGACAATTCCAAGAACGAAACAAAACGGAACAAAATGAAAAAAAGAGAGGCAGCCTGGGCACACGCCACTAGTTAAACCAATCCAAAATCCATTGGCATATTTTTGCTTTAGCATCCCCTTCAAAGAGGGTCTTGTATGCTGATAAGATATAATGTCAGGATCAAAACAAAGCTTATATCCTGCTTTTCGCATGCGGTAATGCATCTCATTGTCTTCCGTACGTGCTAGATATTCATTATATCCACCAACTGTCTCAAATACGGTTCTTCGATATGCACCATGAAACACTGAATCAACATAACTTTTTCCCGGATTTCTTCGATATGATGCAATACTGCTTCCAAACATCGAACTCTCTGCTAGCAAAAGAAGTTTCTTCCCTGGTGTTTCCCCTTGAATTATGTTAGGTCGATAACCACCGACAACGTCTTCCCCAAGTTTCAAATCTTCTACATTCTTACTCACAAAATCTACACCGATTGAAGCATGTGCATCCACACGAAGAATAATATCGCAAGAAAAATGCGAAAGTGCTACATTCCATCCACAAGGTAAAATCTTCTGTGGATTATCTAGAACCTGAATGGAATAAAACTCATCTCTATGCTCTTGTTCAAAAAGCTTCATCAGAGCTTTCGTGCCATCCGTAGAAGAACTATCAATCAAAACAATCTCCATCTTGTCATGGGCATAATCCTGATTACAAATCTCCATAAACAGATGCTCTAATGTATCTTCTTCATTATAGGCAATAACACAAAGTGAAATCGTCATAGTCATCCTCATTTCTTTCAAATCTCATAAAACTTATTATACTAGTCTCCGTCCAATTACGCAAGAAAAAGACTTGTACATTTCATCACCAAACTTTATAATAGAAGATATGTAACGGGTGGGAATCACAGGAGGACAATATGGCTTCATACAAAGAAGAAATCGGAATTATCATTCCAGCTCTTAATCCAGACAAGAAACTGTGCAATCTAGTGGCAGATTTATCAGCACATGGCTTCACCAATATTATTCTTGTCGATGATGGTAGCGACATTGATAGAAGAATGTACTTTAAAGAATGTAAATCACAATACAATTGTAAAATCATACGTCATGTCGCTAACTTTGGAAAAGGCATGGCTCTTAAATCAGCATTTAACTATATACTTTCCGACCGTACTGACTTAGCCGGCATTGTCACAATCGATTGTGATGGGCAACACTCTGTCGAAGATACAATCACTTGTGCCAAGCTAGTTCTCGAGCACCCCGAACACCTTATTATGGGATGCCGTCAGTTCGATGACAAGTCAATTCCACTTCGTAGCAGATTTGGTAATAACTTCACTCGGTTTACGATTCGACTTCTATGCGGAATCCATGTATCTGACACACAGACTGGTCTTCGTGGTATGTCTCTTTCACTTATTCGTGATTACTTTGTAACCACAAAGGGTGAGCGTTTTGAATACGAGATGAATATGCTGATTGAAGCTAAGGATTGTTGCATTCCGATTACAGAGTTTCCAATCAAAACAATTTATATAGAAAATAATGAATCCTCTCATTTCAATCCATTTATTGATTCCATTCGAATCTATAAGGTGTTTTTGAAATTCTCATTGAGTTCATTATCCTCCTTTTTAATTGATATGTGTATCTTTTACTTATATACAAAATTCATGCGTGGACATCTACCAGAGATTGCTGTTCTCTATAGTGGACACTTTATTGCAAAGGCAATCAGTTCCATCTACAATTTCACCATGAACAAGCGACAGGTGTTTAAGAATCAATCCAAGTCCCTTGATGTATTGGCACGTTACTATACACTCTGGCTTTGTCAAACGCTGTTATCTGCTGTTTTACTAGTAAAAGTATTCTCCATGATACGCTTTAGTGTTACGGCGCTCCGCGTTATCATTGAAACCTGCATCTACTTTGTTAGTTTTCAGATTCAACGTGAATGGGTATTCCGTAAGCGCAGATAAATATACTATTTATCTACAAGCAAAAACCACTTGAAGCAATTCACACCATGTGATATCGCTACAAGTGGTTTTAATTATTCTAAGCCTTTTCGAAACATCTCGTCAAACTCTGGTGCTACTTTTTTCAAACTTACAATCTGACCTTGTTCGTCTAGAAAACAATGTTTACTATATCCCGTACATCTTACTTCACCAGTACTTTTATCTTTCACAACATAATTTACTACTAGACGAATACCATTGTATTTTTCAATATTGGTCTCAACCGCTACGGTATCACCAAAATGAGTCATGGTTTTATATTTTGCTTCCACTTCCATAACAGGACTAATGATTCCGTACTGCTCCATATTCGCATAAGCACAACCATGTTCTTCCATCCATGCGGTTCTTGCTTCTTCAAACCACCGAATATAATTTGAATGATGAACGACTTTCATCTGATCTGTCTCATAATAATGTACACGATGTTCATATACCATAGCTTACTCCTTATCTAACACATCCTGAATGCAAAATCTAGGACGTTCTTTCACTTCAAGATATACCTTACCGATATATTCTCCTACAATACCGATCGCTAGCAACTGTAGACCACCTAGCGCCCAGATTGATACAATCAAACTGCTCCAGCCCCATACCGTATTACCAATATAATGAATCACTATGGAGTATATCAGGATGGCGATACTAATGACAAATACCAAAAATCCAATTGTGCAAATCATTCGAATTGGCTTTACGCTAAAGGACGTAATTCCATCAAAAGCAAAGGCAAGCATTTTCTTCAACGGATATTTTGATTCCCCTGCAAATCTCTCATTTCGTTCATAATAAACACTAGTTGCCGGATAGCCAATCAATGGAATGATTCCACGAAGAAAGAGATTGACTTCTTTGTAATGCTCAAGCTGCTCTAATACTCTCTTGCTCATCAATCGGAAGTCGGCATGGTTAAATACAATATCCACACCCATCCACTTCATAAATTTATAAAAACCTTCCGCTGTTGTTTTCTTAAACCAAGAGTCTTTTTTTCTTGAATTTCGAACCCCATATACAACATCAAATCCTTCGGTATACTTTTCAACCATCTCTTCAATCGCACCGATATCATCCTGAAGATCAGCATCCATTGAAATTGCCATATCTGCGTGTTCCTTCGCATACATCAGACCTGCTAGTACTGCATTTTGATGTCCCCGATTACGAGAAAGGTTTAATCCACTCACAAATTCATTCTCCTGATGCAGACGTGATATAATCATCCATGTCTGATCTTTCGAGCCATCATTTACATAAAGTATTTTACTATCACTTGCAATCTTGCCAGCTTGAATTAATTGATGAAAACATGCAGTCAGCTGCTTTGTCGTTTCATCCAAAACTTCCTCTTCATTGTAGCAAGGAACTACCATATATAACCGATTTCCCATAAGTTAAATCCGCCTTTCATTTTATAGCACTTCTGTTTTACCATGGAACTTCATCGCTTTAATTGCCTGGTCAATTCTAGCGCGATGCTTACGATCGCGATATGGAAGATATTCCTCTCTTAACCGAGCAAACTCTTCCTTCTCTTCAAATCCACTATCCATACACCGCTCCATCTCATCAAGAAGTGCCTCCTCCTCTGTCACACGTACGCCGAAGAGTTCCGTCTCCATATCAAAATAGCTTCCTTGTAGTTCCATGTATTTATCATAATCAAACTGATAGAATACACATGGCTTCTCAAGATAATAAGAATCCCATGCCACACTTGAATAGTCTGTCACAAGGAATGAGCTTCTCATAATCAATTCATTAATTGGGGTATCTCCAAAATCAAACAATTTCACACGTTCACTCACTGCTGGAAATTCTCCAGCAAATTCTCGGAACTTATGATGCATACAGAAAATCATATGCATATTATGCTTCTCAAGCATCTCGTGAAGACGATTTGACTCTAACAGATGTTTATATACATGATAATACTCCGACTCTAGGAACTCCTCTTTTAGAATACCATCCATCCATCCACGCCATGTTGGAATGAATAGAATCTCCTTTTCCTTTTGTTCCTTTGATTTATCAAATAAAACATCCCATCTTGCCAAACCTGTTACAGCAATTCGTGAAGGTTCATATCGAAATGATTGATTAACAAACTTCTTCTCAAGTTCCGAACTCGTGATAAATAAATCAGCTGCATTAGCACGATATCTGTCATAGATATCACTTACCTTTTTCATTGCTAATACACCATGTTGTAAGAATACCACCGGTTTCTTCAACAACTTATTATAAACTCGACTATTTGGTCCTAACCACTGATATCCATGACGTTTCGTGTCTGTCGAGACAAGCACCTTAGCTGCTTGAATGTACACCATATGTTTCAATGACATAAATGGTAACACTTGTTTACCATACTGCTCAACCTTATGATAATCTGGCATGTCTGGACGAATTACATAAAAGACATTCTTTCGTTTCTGCTCCATATAGTACTCAAACATATGAACACCATTATCCTGTGCAGCTGTTGAAAAACGTTCAAACAACAGTATGATTCCCATATGGTCAAGAATCGGTTTGCCAAGTAGATATAAAAGTCTGGCTTTTTTCTCTCTCTTGCGATATAACACATCATCATAAGGGAGACGTTCCCGATAACGAATCAACACATTACCATTTTTCATTGCCACTAATAATAAAAGATAATCATCTAATGCGACAGAATTTTTCCATTTCACATCATAGAAACGACGTCGGAAATGGTAGCTAATATTTTTAGGTCGAATGTCATATACAATGCCATTCTTCTCTTCTTCAACAACAAAATTATAAGAAATTGAATACCATGGAATCTCATCAATCCTGCATTCATACGTTTGCAACAGACTCTTCTTTTCCTCAACCTGTGAAATCAGATGGAAGTGGTGTCTCACCGACAAATCCTCACGCAACACAATTCCCAATCCTTTAATATTAAAACCGCGATTCTTGCATCGAATCGTGACAGTAATCTTCTCTTCTGTCATCTGCAAGTCCACTAAATCCTCTGTAAAGCTTCTCATATAATAACGCGAATTCATGATTCCTTGAAGCGACAATTGCATATCCAATGTATAATTAGGACAAATAAGCATACGTTCTGCACTATCTCCCAATTCCACCTCTGTATTGACAGGGATAGCATCTAAGAAGCGATATGTCTGCTCTTTGTGATAATTTTCTTTCTTCGGGAAGCGGAACTGAAAAGGATTTGTTCTACGTATTCTCTTCGCATTGCTCTTATCTTCAAAACGCAAGAACACCAAATCATTATTCTCATCTCGAAAGCGCACCATGATATCCCAGCGAACACTTCCTACCGCAATTCTCTCCTTACACTCAGAGATATCCATCGAAAAGGAACCTTTTGCAAACTGCTCTCTATCAAGTGGAAATACTATCGTTTCTTTCAGCTTTTTGCTCCACAACACTAACTCTGCAGCTTTTGCTGTCTGAAGTGACTTCTTCCATGCATAAAACTTCAATGTATTCTGCTCAATCAGAACGGTATCTAATAGATAGCCACCCTTCTTCACACGACTACTTCCTGTCTTCCATGCACCAATTACTGGCTGCTCCTTCTCTCCTCTACGAAGAAAATAATGAATATTTCCTACTGGATCAAAATAGGTGCTATCTAACGACTCATACTCTGCTGTTGCAATATCTGGTGTAATCCTAGAACCATCTTTTAGCTGAACCAGAATAGACACGTCAGTATTTACTGCGTCCTTCATGCTAGAAAGTTCCTTCGCATTCTTATCATCACTTAGAATTATTTTCTCTACCTGATTGGCATCATTACCTGTGATATCATAACTCAATTCTCCATTTGAGAATGTTATCCGATGAATCTGTAAGTCCAACATAGTTACCCCTTTCGAATACCCAATGTATGAAAAATCCTCTCTTTTCTTGACATCGGGTGAATTTTCAATATATTACGATCAAATTCAAATCGTCGATCACCAATCACAAATCGGCTCTGATTGTGATAACTCTCCATAAACAGTCGTCCCACAAATAACTTACGATAGCAATACATAATTCGTATGCTTCGCACCTTATCTGATACAGGAATTGATAGTTGAAAATGGTTACCCTCAGATGAATCTAACTCAATTCTCTCATTCTTTTGATCAAGTGCATAAAACTCGATCTCCAATCCTTCCATCGGAAGTTTTACACTTCCCTGAATGACCACCTTAGAATCCTTGACACCAATATCTACAAGTTCAAGCATATCTCGATCTTTTAGAGAGAACACAGGCTCATTTGCATATAATAATTTACCACCACGATACACGAGGCAATCTGCGCTCATCGGTTCTTGTGTGGTTTCTTCATCTTCTACTGTATTGTTATATGCCATCGGAACCACTTCAAGCTTAAGATACTTCTTGACTGCAGAGTCAATCGAAGCACCCTTTTCCACAGCAATATATACATTTTCATGGAAGGTGCTGCGATAACATAATTCTACTTCATAAGATTGACAAGGTAACTCCATCTCAAAGGAGTATGGTTCAATTATCTTCTCATTAAAACAAACTGCCGCCTTGAAGTCATCTGCCTTGCCCTCGATTGCGATATGCTTACTTCCAGAAACAAAGGAAAATGCAACATCGGACATAACTGGGGTCCATAGGTAGCCTGCTAGTTTAAGTGTATCATCTGATACATTTGCCTGAGTCAATACACACATGGATTTAGAGTTAAAGCCAAAGATTCTGATATTATGAAAATACAGTCCATGCTCGCAGTATTGCATCATTCCTCGAATATCTTGTCCATATTTCATCGAAAGGATTGCAATCCGATGTTCTGCAAAAATCTTGTCCGGCTTGCAAATGATGTCATCATCCACATATTGTAACAGATCATGCAAAGTCTCATGATATACCTTCATCTCTTCTTCGTTCAGATAATCAAGATTCTTCTCACGAACTCTAAATTGCATATCATACATAAATGTATACTGGATATATGGAATTACCATATTATATTTCTTAAGTGACTGTTCCATCAAATACCTTGTATATAGATTCGGAGTAATCAAATACCATTCCTTATTCTTCATCTTATTTTGTACAGCCGATGAGTCGTCACTACGTTTTCTATAATAATGTAGAGCCTTATTCGTTACACCATAACAAAGCTTGTCTAGGATAATCTCCCCAACAAACTTGGCATCTTCTGAATACTTCAATCCCTCATCAAACTTATATTGAGTTAATATATCAGCCTTAATAAAGGATGCTGTAATATGCAATTGTACATAATCATATTTATCTAATACGTCAATTACACGTTCCCCTTCTACAAACTTGAAATAAAGGGGATGATTGTCCTCTCTCGCTTCAAAAAATTTCTGAGGACATGCTACTAAATCAATTCGATCCTGCTTTTTCTCAAAAAAATCCCAGACATGCATAAATGCATCGGGACTCCACTTATCATCACCATCTAAAAAGTTAACGTATTTTCCTTGAACATATTCCATGCCATGATTCCTAGCACGGCTGACGCCACTATTTTCCTGCTTCACATATGTGATATTGTCAGGGTATAATCCCTGGTAGTGAAGACAGATATCCTCACTACCATCGGAACTACCATCATTAACAAGAATCATCTGTATGTGCTGAGCAAAACCAATATCCTGTGCAATGACAGACTCGATGGTTTCCTCAAGATATTTACCAACATTGTAGATTGGTATAACAACAGAAAAACGATACTTGTAATCACTCATTTATATTAACCCCTTGAAAAACTTCTTTAATTCTTCAATCAATTTGGCTCCTGCCTCTCTGCTCTCACCTTTTACAAGGTAGTACAGTTTCAGCTTAGGCTCTGTTCCTGATGGGCGAACAACAACAGTTGTATCTCCTTCTAAGTTAAACTCAAGCACGTTAGACTTAGGTAAACCATTAATTCCATCATTATAATTTACAAACTTAACAACCTTACGTCCGGCAACTTCTTTTGGTGGGTTGCTACTAAAGTCTTTCATAATATTCTGCATTTTCTCAAATCCAGTTACGCCCTCAAATGTCAATGACTCCAAACTTTCTTGGAAGTAACCATACTTTTCAAAGAGCTCATTTAAGACCTGAACTAATGACTTACCGAGTGCTTTATAGTGACAGAACATCTCGCAAATCAGAAGTGATGCATTGACTGCATCCTTATCACGAACAAATCCTCCACTCAGATAACCATAGCTCTCTTCAAATCCGAAAATATAGCGATCTGCTTCACCATCCGCTTCAAGAAATGCAATCTGCTCACCGATAAACTTAAATCCAGTCAGTACACGACGAACTTCTACACCATAATCTGCTGCGACCTTATCAACCATCTTAGTCGAAACAATGGTAGAAACCGCTACGGGATTCTTAGGCATCGTTTTATTATCGGTATGGCTCTTGCAAATATAATCAAATAGTAACACGCCCATCTGATTACCACTAATCAGTGTGAAATCATCACCATCTTTAACTGCTACACCACAACGGTCACAATCTGGGTCCGTTGCAAGAAGCATATCACTTCCTACTTCTTTTGCCTTAGCTAGTCCTACTTCAAGTGCCTCACGAATCTCAGGATTAGGATATGGGCAAGTTGGGAAGTTACCATCTGGCATCTCCTGCTCTTTTGGTATCGTAATCTGCTTATACCCATTGCGGTCGAGACAGGTTGTTACACAACGACGTCCTGCTCCGTTCAAAGGAGTATATACAATTGATACATTCTTATCAATCTCTTTTGGGTTCAGTGCACGATCAGATACGGCATCCATATATGCCTCAAAACACTCTTCACCAATATAAGTGATGATGCCATCATCAAGACCCTTCTTGAAATCAATCTTCTTCACATCTTCAAACACGTCAACCTTACCAATCTGTGTTAAGATTGCATCAGCAGCCTCAACCGTTATCTGGCATCCATCAGAGCCATATACTTTATATCCATTATACTTGGCAGGATTGTGACTAGCAGTAACAACAATTCCACCACTACATTTAAGATGTCGTACAGCAAAAGACAAGGCTGGTGTTGGCATCAATTCAGGATACAAATTTACCTGTATCCCATTGGCTGCAAATACACTTGCTGCTGTCTCGGCAAAAAGAGAACCCTTATTTCTACTATCATATGCGATTGCAACAGATGGCTTATCAAATGCTGCATTCAGGTAGTTGCTATATCCTTGTGTTGCCTTACCTACTGTATAAATATTCATACGGTATGTACCCGCTCCGATGACACCTCGAAGTCCCCCGGTACCAAACTCTAACTCACGATAAAAACGGTCTTCAATCTCTGCATCATTGCCAGCGACTGACTTCAACTCGGTCTGTAAATCCGCATCTTCCGTTGCTTTCTCAATCCATAACTGATAACTATCTTTGATATTCATTCTATTTACCTCCTATTAATAACCTACTTTTATTACAATTTTACCATAGTTTTCAACAAAAGAAAACATAATGCTTATTCTTTATAAGGAAAATTTTCCTCTAGCATGCTCCATGCAGAAGCTGAAAAATCAACTACATAATACGAATCATTTGAATACACCACATTAGAACCTGTGGTTTCAATAAAGCCACTACCAAAAGTCTCATATTCCGCTGTACTAAATAATCCGAACCGTTTTTTCTTTCTACTCGAAGAAGCAACGACATTTTTTCTTTCAGTAAGCCATGGATAACATTTTCCTTCACCATAATTATAGTACGCAAAAGAGATTTTTCCATTCGATAATTCCGTAATGACATCTCCACACCAAAACCCGGAATACCCAAGTTCATAATGATTTTCTTTTAAGTACTCCGTCACCTGCAGAAGTTCTTCCTTATTTGATGGATTTTCATTCTCCGTTTTGGTATTTAGATGATAATAATCCATTCCAAGCATCACAGAATTAATACATAAGATAAGTATCATGATTATTCCAAATACTTTAAATACACTATTCTTATAAATCTTCTTTTGACAAATCCATATGTAAACAGCACAAACTAATAACACATAACTAGACAGATAGTATCTAGGTTCATACTTATAATCAATAAACACATTGAAGAAGACATTCACTCCCATGCTTCCTAAAAACAATATGATTAAGTATTTGCATTTTTTATCGAGTTGATTAAACTCCCTTATTCTTTGAACTATCCAAACAAAACTAAACACTAAACAGGTTACACAAATAAAATTTGAAAATCCAGCAAGAGAAAATAATGGTACCCCCCCTTGAAAACCTATTAATTTCAAAAGATATTCAACCATACTACTCATTTGATCTATAATCTTGTGCATCACTGGATAATTACAATAAGTCATAGTGGCATGATTCATAAAGGAATAGGTGCGACCAAAGATACACATATTGACCAAGAAGCATATCCCATACGAGAGACTTCCGTATACTCCAAACGATAAAGCCAGGCAAAGTACAAAAGCATTCCAACAATCTGAAAAGTATAAAACCCACCAAATAGTACAAACAATAACCAATTGATTGAAACTGGCAATAAAAAAAGCTCGCACCTACTATAAAACTCTTCTTATTCTGTATTACCATAAAAAAATAGGATAGAGAAGCAAATAAAATCGTCCACAACGTGACATTCGTTAACATGCGGACGATTTTAAAATTATTGCAAAATTTAAAGAAAAATGCTGCCACATGACTCATATATATCACTCGTATCTCTGTTGAGTAACACCATTCTTTTGTTAGTATTTCATTATTCTTTGCTAACAGTTTGCCTAATATAAGCTCAGCAGCCATATCTGAATTAATCAGATATTCATATAAATACCATGATATAGCAAACAAAAGTACAAAAATCAACGCTACACCAGATATTTTTTTAATCTTTGATTTATTCATGATTTCTCCAATACTCCATTGTCTCTACCAGAGTCTGTCTCAATGATATCTGAGGTTTCCAAGAAGTATCCTTTTGAATCTTCGAGATATCTGCCTCAATCACAGGTACATCGACAGGTCTAAATTTGCTTTGGTCCACGATAACTTGAATGTCCCTCTCCGAAAGCGATAGAATCTCATCTAAGATTTCCTGAATGGCAACTGCATGACCAGAACCAACATTATAGGTCTCTCCACTACAGCCTTTCTCGATAATGGCACCATATGCTGCAACAACATCTCTTACATCAGTGAAATCTCGTTTTGCACTCAGATTGCCCACACGAATCTCAGGTTTTTGTAAACCCTTTTCGATTGCAGCTACCTGACTACAGAAATCAGCCACAACAAACTGCGGAATCTGATTCGGTCCAATGTGGTTAAAAGCACGAACCATCATAATATCTAGCTGGTATGCTTTCGCATAAATCGCGCCAAGAAGATTCTGACAAGACTTCGTAGCCGCATAAATGTTACCTGGACGAAGCACATTATCCTCCGTTACAGGGCATTCATCTTCACGTATCATCCCATACTCTTCTCCCGAGCCAATCAAGAGCGTTCTCCCCTTGTATTGAATATTCTTCAGTGCTTCGAGAAGATTTACCACGCCCTTCACATTGATATCAACAGTAAGCTGAGGTCTCTTCCAAGATACAGCAACCGAACTTTGAGCAGCCAGATGGAAAATGCAATCCGGCTTCATCTTCGTAAGAAGCTGTTCAATCTGCTCTTGGTCTAAAATATTCAAATCATAGACATCCCCATAGGGAGAATCTAATGTCTCATTCGCCAATTTAGTAGAATTGACGAAATACCCACACTCATCGTGCAGGTACTCCGCCAAATAACTTCCTACAAAACCGGCACCACCAATAATTAATGCCGTTTTTTTCATTTATTGAATTCCTTTGATTTTAATTTCTTTTTCAACGAGTGCCAAGTCATTCTTAACCATACGCTCTACTAACTGACTGAAGGAAATCTCTCTTACCCATCCAAGCTCTTTCTCAGCTTTTTCTGGATTACCAAGAAGAATATCTACTTCTGCAGGGCGGAAGAATTTAGGATTGATTTTAACAATAACTTTACCAGTTGCTTTGTCCTTACCAATCTCATCAACACCAGTACCACTCCACTCAACATCGATTCCAACGTGACCAAATGCAACTTCTACGAATTCACGTACTGTACGTGTCTCATTTGTTGCAATAACGTAGTCGTCAGCATGATCCTGCTGAAGAAGAAGCCACATAGCCTTAACATAATCCTTCGAGTGACCCCAGTCACGCTTTGAATCCATGTTACCAAGTTCTACATGATCCTGAACACCAAGCTTAATACGAGCTACTGCATCTGTGATTTTACGTGTAACGAATTCCTTACCACGACGCTCTGACTCATGATTGAACAGAATTCCTGAACAAGCATATAAATCATAGCTTTCTCTATAGTTCTTTGTAATCCAGTGACCATAGAGTTTTGCAACACCATATGGAGAACGTGGGTAAAAAGGAGTTGTCTCTGTCTGAGGAATTGCCTGAACCAAACCGAACATCTCACTTGTAGAAGCCTGATAGAATCTAGCTTCTGGTTTAACGACACGAATTGCTTCGAGCATATTCGTAACACCAAGTGCATCAATATC
>CAZUGH010000006.1:0-2719 GCA_964619785.1 uncultured Lachnospiraceae bacterium
CCATCCTATTCTCTATGAAATCTAATAGACTATCTAAACTCTCTAATGCCTGATACATCTCGCTAAAATCTCTACAAGGTATATCAAATTTATTTTCAATTTCTAAAAACAATTCAATAATTGACATTGAATCAAACTCTAAATCATCTAACAATCTTGTTTGTCCTTCAAGTATTTTTATCTCGGTCAAAGGACTACATTCCTTTATCATATTTATAACCTTGTCTTTTTCTTTTCTATCCATTTCTCTATCCTTGTTTTTTTAAATTTTACCACAAAAATAATAATTATGTCAGTATATTTTATATTTATGAATTATTTTTATTTTCTTACGCGCTTTCTCAAGCGATGCTCGCCTGCTCCCACTTCGTGGGCGGCAGGCTCCACGCGCTTACGCGCGTTATACATACAAAAAAGCCCTCTGTGGGTCCCTTTCGAGTAAACTCGAGGGACCTCACAGTGGGCTTTTTTGTATGTGCATCGCTTGTTACGTTCGCGATCATTCGACGCTGATGAAGTAGTAGTAGATTGGCTGGCCGCCATAGTGTACTTCCACTTCTAGCTCTGGATCTATCTTATTGATTTCGTCTGCAATCTGTGATGCATCGTCTTCACTTGTTTCTTCTCCATAGTATAGGGTTACTAATTCGGAGTCTTCGTCTAATAACTGCTTTACAAGGTCAACGGTTGTTCCTAGGACATCGGTTCCGACTGCTTCTATCGTCTTGTCACTGAGTCCCATGATGTTGCCCTGTTTGATTTCTTTTCCATCAATAGCTGTGTCTCGTACTGCATATGTTACCTGACCGGATTTCACATATTGCATTCCTTCCGTCATAGCTTCTACATTTTCCTCTACACTTGAGCCTGCCATGAAGTTAATGACAGCCACAATTCCCTGAGGAATATTCTTTGATGGAATTACAACTACTGTCTTGTCTTCCGTTAATTCTTTTGCCTGTTCGGATGCCAAGATAATATTGCCATTGTTCGGAAGGATATAGATTGTATCCGCATTTACCTGATCAATAGCACTGAGGATATCCTCTGTACTAGGATTCATCGTCTGTCCACCTTCAATGACATAATCAACGCCTAGTCCCTTGAAGATTTCGCTTAGACCATCACCAGCAGATACGCTGATAAAGCCTACTTCTTTTCTTTGCTGTTGTTTCTCTTCTTCCTTCTGTTTCGCAGCCAATTTCTCCGCATCACGGATTAATTTCTCATTGTGTTCTTCACGCATATTATCAATCTTCATACGTGACAATGAACCATAGGTCAATGCCTTCTGAATCGCAAGTCCTGGGTCATTGGTATGTACGTGAATCTTCACAATGTCATCATCTGCTACACACACAATGGAATCACCAATGGATTCTAGATAAGCCTTAAATTCATGTTCGTCTTTCTGACTGAAATCCTTCTCCAACATAATGATGAATTCCGTACAGTAACCAAACTTTATATCAACGTCGCTAGCCGCATCACTTGACATACGTGGTGATGCTTTGCTCGGTTTCACTGCTGAATAATCAATTTCTTTACCAAGAAGGGCATCCTGTGCTCCACGAAGTACTGTAACAAGTCCTTCTCCACCAGAATCAACAACCCCTGCTTCCTTAAGAACAGGAAGTAGCTCTGGAGTCTGTGCTAGTACCTCATCCATATGAGTCAGTACCTTGTCTGCAAATTCAACCAAATCCTCAGTATCCTTGGCAAGCTTCTCTGCAATCTCAGAACCACCACGTGCTACTGTCAGAATCGTTCCTTCTTTTGGCTTCATAACTGCACGGTATGCAGATTCAACGGCCTTCTCAAATGCTTTCGCCAATGTATCAACGTCAACCTCTTCTACCTCGGCAATCACCTTTGTAAATCCACGTAATAACTGGGATAAAATAACACCCGAGTTACCTCTGGCACCACGAAGCGAACCACTCGAAATCGCCTTCGCTAGTTCCTTCATCGTAGGGTTCTCTAGAGCAGCAACCTCTCTTGCCGCAGACATGATTGTCATTGTCATATTCGTTCCTGTATCACCATCTGGAACTGGGAATACATTCAGATCATTTATATATTCTTTTTTTGCTTCTATGTTGCTTGCTCCTGCCAGAAAACACTTCTGAATCAGGGCTGCATCTAAAGTCTTCATAACCACAGTTCTTTCCTCCATCAAATCATTGGGCTTAGTTAACAACCTTTACGCCTTCAACGCATACATAAATCTTGCCTACTTCCATTCCTGTAAACTCTTCCACTTTATACTTCACATTGTCTACAAGATTCTCGGATACTGCCATGATACTCACTTCATAAGCTACAATAATATGTAACCTGATCATGAGTTTATTATCTTCGACGGATACCTCAACACCGTGTTTAATATTATCCTTCTTCAAAAGCTTAACAATACCATCTTTCATGTTCACGGATGCCATGCCTACTACTCCAAAGCATTCAACCGCTGACGAACCAGCATACTTAGCTAGAACATCATCATCAATCGTGATCGTACCCATGCTTGTATTCATCTGTCCTTTCATAAGTAGTCCTCCTATACTTAGAATACTTTTAACATATTTCTTCTATTATACCCTCTTTTACGAAAAAAATAAACAATCAATTTGATTTTTGGTATATATTATAATATAACCCAAACACAAGAGGTGTACAATGAAACGACTTATCGGATTTATCATCTTCTGGATTGCCATCG
>CAZUGH010000006.1:2819-11171 GCA_964619785.1 uncultured Lachnospiraceae bacterium
GCCATCGCCATCATCGTCCTATGTCTGATACTAGGATATAACCTATTCACTAGTTGCTAATACACATAGAAAAAGCGCTAAGCAGCTGAACTGTTTAACGCTTCACATTCACTTTGCATTCATAAAAAAGCGGATGAAAAATTCACATCCCAATAAAAACTATGCTCTCTCGACTTTTCCTGAACGTAAACAAGCTGTACAAACATAGATCTTCTTTGTACCACCATTCACTTTAACACGAACAGACTTCAAGTTAGGTTTCCACATTTTATTACTTCTTCTATGAGAGTGACTAACTGCGTTTCCGAAATGAACACTCTTATTACATACTGCGCACTTTGCCATTGAAAAGCACCTCCTTTTGTTATACTGTTACAACAAACAAAATCTATTCTATCAAATCTAGTACGATTTTGCAAGCATAATTTTAATTATTTTTCAGTATTCTCTGTTTCCTGAGTATTTTCTTCTTTTTTTGTATCTTTATCTTTTGTAAATCGTTCCATAACACCTGGAACCATATCAAGAATCTTAGTCAAACCATCCTGATTCTTCACATTAACAAGCTTTGTTTTACCATCCTTAATAACAAGTACAGAACTAGGCTGCATCTTACCACCCATTCCGCCACCGCCATTGTTCTTCTTATCCGTATCATTCGAAAATGCACCTGCTGCTACGCCAAAACTCACATCCACAAGTGGAAGAATAATTGTGCCATCGTCAAAACTAACGGCATCCCCTACTACGGTCTTCGTTGTAATAAAAGAATCCATTCCCTTAAACAGGGACTCTACTGTACTCGTGAAACTGTTATCTGCCATACTATATTGCCTCCTTTAATTGATCATATCTCTTTATTAGTTTTCTCAATTCCTGATTTCGGTATACTCGCCATATAATTCTCAATAACGGAAATACGCGAACTCTACCTTTTGCTTTGCCTCGTGCTTCACATACCGCCTCTTCAAAATCAGGAACAATCGTAACGCCCTTCTGATAGGAAAATGGAAACAAGCTCACTATCCCAAGAATAATTCCTGTTGACGCAGGATCTCCTGTGCCAAATCGCACATACCCTGTCACCTTCCTCGGTAATATATGTTTCAAAGTCAAGACTGCCTCACCTTTCAACATCCGAATGGTGTCTTTGGTAGCCTGTTCACGGACAAACTTAATTATACTAGAAATACCAGAAAAAGAAAAGCGTTTCTTTCTCTTCTCTTTCTTCTTACGCTTTGTCTCTGACTTCTGATGTGCCGGCGCTTTTTGTTTCACCGATTCCCCATCCATACTCTCTTTTGCCACCGGTTCTAGCTGTTTTGTCACGCTAGATTCCGTAGACTTCTCTTTTTGAGGTTTTGTCTTACGATGTTTTTTCTCTTGCTTTTTACGAATCGGAATGCCGAAGACGGTAAATCTGATTTTGGCATCCTGATTTTTTTTCTTAAGTTGAACGATATGACATAACCAATGGATACAAAAGCTGGCATTGGTTTCCTCTCCATAGGAGCCTTCTACTCGATATCTTACTGGTACAAAGAGAATCGCAGCAAGCAATAGAATGGCTAGTCCTATAATACACGCCAATATAATTCCAATCCATTTTAAAATACACAGGACAATCGCCACGGCTCACTCACCTTCCTACTTGAATCTCTCCTTAGAAAAATATTTCCTTGGAGTAAATGAATTCTCTTCCTGGATTATCTCTAACACCATTTTAGATAATAATTCTACAGCATCCTCATAAGTGGCAGCAAGTCCTACGACATAGATGTCTCGCGACCGATTATAACGAAAGTACAACTCTTTTGTATCGAATATATCAAACAAATTGTCTTCATTTGAGGCCAATGCGATTACGTTACAATGACGTTTCAATCTCCGCTCCGATTCAACACGGCGGCGATAAGCCTTCGGATGACGTGCTGCTGCCTCATCCAGATATAGATTGTCAAACCATCGAATCAAATCATCACCTAGTCTTCCTTCATTACATTGCTTAGAATATCCAAAACCGCTGCCTTTTCTACTTTATCTGTACAACCAAACAAGTTCGTCTGTATATGCTCTTTCACCTGGTCAGAATTGCCAAAAATCATTGGAAGTTTCTCAAGCATCATCCCCATCATTGCCCGTTTCACTGGTTTTGAAACGTTCGCAAACCGCTTCGTTAATTCATCCACAAGCGAATCTGTCACTTCCTGAACATAAGCATCTGTCACAGTCTCCTGGGTATCTTCCTGCTCCACATTGACAAACAGACTTCCCGATAGCAAATTAGCCACGCTCACAAGGTCATCAAACAATTCAATATAATTAAGCTCTGACAATTCCGTCTGATAGGCGCTTCGTATCTCAAACAATATTGCCTCTAGATAACTGCTCTCCATGGCATATTGTTCAATTCGGCCCTCAAGTGGAACTAGCATTTCATCCGTTGCCTCTTCCTTTAGAATACTGCCTAATACCTTCTGTGCCTCTGTTACGGTCGTCGATATGCCCTCATCATACTTACGGCAAACAGCAACTGCGTAGATACTATTGGCAACCTTTTGAATCGAATAATAAAAGTCCGTAATCTCATGAATCTGTTCTGCCATCTTCTGCAACTGCTCAACTAAAAGATCATATTCTTCCTCTGATAACGAAGCATAATCCGTTGAAGCCAACTGCTCTGTGAATTCGCCAAACTCACGATACTCATCTTGATATTCGTTTGCTTCATATACCAAACCGCTTGTGCGAAGCATATAGACAAAACTGTCTAGCGAGGACTTATCACCACCCTTATAGAGTGTGAGTGCCTGCGTTAATTTTTCAAAAAACTTCGTCTTGGTCATCCGTACGGGAAGCTGGCCTACCACAGTTCTTATATTCTCTGTAATAACAGCTTGATCCTGCGTACTAAATAGATACAGCATAATCTGTTGCATAAATGCATCTTCCGGATATTTCGCCAAGATGGCATCTAGCTCTTTTGGTGGAACAAAAGTTAATTCCATTCGATTCAAGACATATTCATAACAAATCAATTGATCTGTATATGTGGTGAATAAATCCATCTTACCTGTAATCGTTTCGCGAATCTGTTTCATTTTCCCAATCAAAGAATCCAAATCGGCATCCTGCGTATGAATCGCCGCAAGCCCTTCTCTCAATTCGGTCAGAATCGTTTGCTCCTTCGCGGACAATTCGGGTCTCACCTCAGCACATTCCTCCATCAGCATATAAGAGGAAAATACCAATTCTAACGATGCATAATCATGATAAGTTCCAATCGCCAAATCACGATACACTTCTAAATTCGTCTTTATATTTTTGCCAGCATGGATATCACTGACCAACTTTTTAATATTTTTCACAGATAACCTCATTTCTGTGCTCGTGCACTTATATCATCAGAACCCATTGTAACTTCAATAAGAACTGTTCACCAATCTTGATTCCCTCCCAACGGAGTGCTTTGGCTACATAGTTTGAATCAATTGGCTGACCTGAAATGACAGGATAGAACATCAAAAACAGCAAGAAGGCTGCAATCACATAACCAACCACATGCTTAATTCGTTCCGGATGATTTCCCACATAGTCCTTCATACAGTAACCAATCATCAATACAACAAATACCACACTTGGGAAGTAATGATACGCAAAAGTAATACGTGTCACAAACATCCATGGAACATATTGTATGAAATACGCTGCGGTGATAAATAACGCCGTACGATCTTTCTTGCCAAAAATCAGATAGAACATGTATCCTAACGCAGGTATACCTGCCCACCAAACGAGTGGATTACCAAATGCGCTAATGCCCTCACTTAAGCCACTAGTCAATGTCTTGCTATAATAGAACACTGGACGAATCATCGTTGGCCACTCATACCACCAAGATGAGTATGGATGTTCCGCCACAAGTTGTGAATGATAGCTAAACATCGTCTCCTGATTGCGCAGAAGTTGAGTAATCAAGCCATCGCCCGAGCCATCGTTAAATGGTATATAAGATAACAGGTAAATCAATGCTGGTACAATCACAAAGAAAATCACACATGCACCCAATGTCTTAATCAGATTACCTCGATATCCCTCTACAATATCCTTGTGCAACATCGTACCCGTCGCTTCTTTGATATGCTTCTTCGCATAACGATATTCACGATAACGAATCCACATAATAGCAAAGAATACAATTCCAAGACCTGCACCTGCATAAACAGCAGTCCACTTACTTGCCATACCAAGTCCCATACACAATCCACTAAGTGCCAATGGAATCAGTGTCTTCGACAACTTCGTATCATAGAAACTCGTCTGTGCATAGCGATACATAAAATAGTACATCGCAATGATAAAGAATGTTCCATATACATCAATTGTTGCAATTCTCGTCTGTGTGAAATGCATAAAATCAAATGCAAACAATGCGGTTATCACACCGGAGAGCCAAACCTTATCAAACATTCTCTTGCCAAACATATACATAAACGGCAACATCAATACACCAAACAAGGTTCCCATCACACGCCAGCCAAACGGGTTCATACCAAAGATGCGTACACCAATCGAGATAATAAACTTACCAAGTGGTGGGTGTGTATTTTCATAGCAATAGATTCCCTGCGTCATCTCATAAGCAGTTCTCGCATGATAAATCTCGTCAAAATAGGTTCCACTACGGAACGTATCTTCCGCTTCAAAGGTATCTGGCTCATCAAAAAGATTTGGATATTGATTAGCATTGACTGGTTGAATCATTTTCCCTTTAGAATCTAGAAGAACCATCTCTTTCAAGATACATTCTCCGTTCTGTGAGGCGAATCGAATATATCGACATTTTGTTGCTGGGAAATTTGCAAAGTTCTCCCAGTTAAATACACTCGTCAGTGTATAATCACCTTGTTCCTGCATCACATTCAAATCGTCACCAGTCTCGACCTTAAATCCACGATTTTCAAAATTACCAAGATAGCTGTATATACTTGCAACATCCTTACTCTCGCCTAAGTCAAGCGTGATGACATTGCCATCTTTCTGTGAATCAAAATGTGTCTGTGGCGCCTTAAGGCTTCCTAAGTCACTAAATGCAAAAGCTGAGTACAGTATTATAATAGAAAATAGAACGATGTAATCCGCTCTTCCTAGTTTTTTCAACACTTTCGAGCCACGTATATACGAGGCAGATGTAACCGTCACCTTTTTTTCTTTATGTTTCTTCTGTGGTTTTTCTTGTACCACTGGTTTGTCAACATGCAGACAACTATATATAAAATAAACAAAGATGAGAATCAATAAGATTGCTGTAAAATCGATAACCTTACCTTCCACCCCGCTTGTCCCAAGTTCCAGATTGTAATACAGTACATGGGCTGCATTCACAAACTGCGTCACACATACACCGATAAAGCAGTAAAACATCTCTTTTTTACGACTAATCACATAACCAATCAGAATCAGTGCCATCGCTGGATACATATAACGCTCATGCATACGTACAGAGAATATAAACATAGTACATACGATAGCTGCCATACTGAGGAAATATTTCGACTTATCTTCTTTTAACTTGAAGAAAATCCATGCGCCTAAAGCAACCGCAACTAGTATTGCCAACTCACCCCAGTGACGATATTCCATTCCAAGAAGTGTGCCTGATTGAGTCTTCCAGTTCTGTCCAAGAAGCGCCCAAAAATTATAAGCATTAACCGAAGCATACTCATACGAACCAAGTGTATCCCGGTACTGACTAATAACCTTGTCAAGGCCAAATGGCATGGCAAGTAATAGCATGGTCACGATTGCTCCTAGTCCCCAACATAGGTCTTTCACAAACTTTTTCCAATTGAAGTCTTGCAAAAAGACCTGTTCAATAATGGTAAAAATGAGAATTGGGGTAAAAATCAAAGTCTGAGGCTTCAATAATACACCAATGGCGAATACAAAGTATGCCGGAATCCTCTTCTTCTCCATACATAAATAGCAAGTAAGTAATACTGTCAGCGTAAATACACTATCTACCTGACACCATACAGAAGAATTCAGTACAACGGCTGGGCTGAGCACATAGACACCGGTAAGAATCACGGAACAAGTATTGGAAAATTTCTTACGTGCAAGCTTGTAAATCAAATAGCCAGTGCCCAAATCACAAAGCATTGGAAATAATTTTAACAAATAAACACTGGCATCACTCGATACGTTAATATCAAAGACACCGCGAATCCAAGCCACAACGTAGAGTACATACATATATCCTGGTGGATAATCCGTGAACGCATCTAGGTGATAGAACTTTGTGATACCATTCTGATATACCATATCAGACCATGCTTGAAAACAAGTCACGTCTGTCGTATGGCCTTGCGCAAACGTTGTACAATAACTCTTAATCAGAAAAGCAGCACCAAGCAATAGCATCAATGGAATCATCTGTTTCCATGTCTCATGCTCTGTACCAATATTTAATAATTTTTCATCCTTACGAATCTTAAAATCATAAAGTAACCACAATGCTAACACCATGATTAGTGTCACAAAATATATCTGCTCCATTCTCCGTATCCTCCCTAGTTATGATGAACATGCTCATGTGTATATAGATGATCTGAACAATACTCATAATTGCCTTCACATTTTGAACAATAACGAAATTCCAAGTTGGGATTATCCTGCTCGGTACGTCCACAGATTGCACAACGGTGTCTCGGTCCATCATAAGTACTCTGCTGTGAGGTCTGCGCCGTATTGCGATAGCGAACATTTTTCTTCTGTCTGCTAGCATGTCCAAAGGAAGCCCTCGAGGTCGGCGACTTTGTCATCATATAGAATACAATGAAGTTGACAAAGGCAACTAAGAATAAAAGCACTCCTAAATAGTTCCCAACCATAAAGTCCTGGGCACACATAAACAACGAAAATCCGATATAAAGGTATCCTAGCCATTTCGCCTTAACGGGAACCACAAAAAACACAAGGAACTGTGCTTCTGGGAACAAAAACGCAAAAGCAAGTATGACTGCCTGAAATACCTGTTCAAGATTGGCATACGTAAGTCCATTCTCTGTTAACGCAAAAGAAGATCCTGTCACAATAAAATATACCAACGTGGCTAATACGGTCAGGATGATTCCCGAGAAAATAAACAAGTTAAATCGGAACGTTCCCCATACATTCTCAAGCGTTCGTCCAATAGAATAATACAAATACACCATAATCGCTAGGAACAAAATATCCATCATCAACGTTGATGTATTTAGTCTTGGATACATAATAAAGGTCAGAAGTCTCCAAACTTGTCCATGTAACACCGCACTAAAATCAAGCATCAGATACTCATAATAAAATCCTGGTGCCACCAAACCTAACAAGGCTCCAACTACCGTCAGTCCCATAACATATTTCATCAAATCTGGTATCGCATATTTTCCAAACTTTCTCTCTAATTTATAGATTAATTTCATCCGTAACCTCCATCAAAATAAATTTTTCTTTTGGAAGAAAATTGCAACTGCAATGGTAATCACCAATGTTACTCCCGTTACTAAATAGAACCCATATGGTGCATTCCCCAAAGGAATGTTGCTAAAGTTCATTCCATAAAAACTAGCTATCATCGTCGGTATCGACAACACAATTGTGATAGTAGCCAACAGCTTCATTACAATATTAAGATTATTGGAGATAACCGACGCAAATGCATCCATCATCCCACTCAAAATACCACTATAGATATTGGCCATCTCGATAGCCTGCTTGTTCTCTATGATAACATCTTCTAGAAGCTCCGAATCCTCTGGATACTTCTTGACTTTCTCTGTTCGAAGCAGTTTCTCAAGAACCACCTCATTGGAACGAACTGAGGTACTAAAATAAACCAGACTCTTCTCTAACTCTAGAAGTTCAATCAGTTCACTGTTCTTCTGTGAAATATGGAGTTTTTCTTCAATCTGGCTACTCTTGCGGTCAATAATACGCAGACAGCGAAGATAAGTCGTTGCATTCCGATATAATATCTGGAATACAAATCTCGTCTTCTTGAATGTGCAAAAATCCTTTACTCTTTCCTTTGAAAATACGGTCAATATCGATGTCTCTTCGAGGCATACGGTAACAACCAACTCTTTTGTCATAAAGATACCAAGTGGTATCGTAACATATCTCTCTTTCTCATCTAATGATGGTATATCAACCAATACCATCGTATACTCGTCCTCTACCTCGATTCGCGAACGTTCCTCATCATCAAGGGGTGCTTTCAAGTCTGCGATATCGATGCCCGTCTCCCGACTTACACGCTCTAATTCCTAATTCGTCGGCTTGGTCATGGAAACCCAGCAGCCTTCTGTA
>CAZUGH010000006.1:11271-50253 GCA_964619785.1 uncultured Lachnospiraceae bacterium
CCTTCTGTACCTTAGTGAGCCAAGGCAGGTGAGTTCGATAACTCACCATACCCTCATTACAGCCCGATTACAATCTATTATATGTGGTTAGAGGTGCTTTGTCAAACTTTCTTTGGCATGTGAAGCACCACATCCTTAGCCAACAAAATCTGCGATAAATCGTTGATTTTCGCGAATTCCTCCATGTTTGTATCATACTCTTTCAGCGCATCTCCTAAACTGGTTTCTCCGTCTGTTACATAACTCATAAAATCATCTTCAGGTGTCTCTCTCTCAGGCATATCTAATTCACGTACCCGATTCATCGTTGGAACACAAATCTCCTGACCTGGCTGTAGATTATATACATCTACATAAGGGTTCGAACGCAATAGTAACGCTAACGGCACCTGATACATTTGACTAATCTGATACAAGGTATCTCCTTGTTTTATGACATGTATCATTCCATTACAATACCTATTTTTCAATTTCATTTTTCCTCCCGGATTTTACTATTAATCTATTCCATCTCGGTTATAAATGTGAGAATCTTTTCTTATTTATAATGTAAATATGTGATTGCGAAAAAGCAATTTCTGTCGTATAATATGTATTTATGGAATATACTTTTTAAGGAGAGAACAATATAACATGAAAAGTTCGATGAAACGACTGGGAATCGATATTGGTTCCACTACAGTTAAGATAGCTATCATTGACGAGGAGAACAACATTCTTTTTTCCTCTTATGAACGGCATTTTGCCAATATTCAGGAGACACTTAAGAATATTGTTAATGAAGCACATAAAGAATTGGGCGATATCGAAGTTGCCCCTATGATTACAGGTTCTGGTGGTCTATCCATCGGGGCTCATCTTGACATTCCTTTTGTTCAGGAAGTTGTCAGTGTTGCAACTTCCCTGAAGGATTTTGCACCTCAGACTGACGTAGCCATAGAGCTTGGCGGCGAGGATGCGAAGATTATTTATTTTACAGGTGGTATTGAGCAACGTATGAATGGTATCTGTGCAGGTGGTACAGGTTCCTTCATCGACCAGATGGCGACTTTACTAAAGACAGATGCCGCTGGGCTAAATGATTATGCGAAGGACTATCAGGCGATTTATCCAATAGCCGCTCGTTGTGGTGTATTTGCCAAGACTGATATTCAGCCTTTGATTAACGAAGGTGCCTCCAAGGCCGACTTGTCTGCGTCCATTTTCCAAGCTGTTGTCAATCAGACAATCAGTGGTCTTGCCTGTGGTAAGCCAATCCGTGGAAATGTAGCATTTCTTGGTGGTCCTCTACACTTTTTAACAGAGTTAAAGACTGCTTTTGTCCGTACATTGAATCTAACTGACGAACAGATTATCGCACCTGCACATTCACATTTGTTTGCTGCTTCTGGTGCTGCCATGAGTTCCGATGGAGCCAAGAAGACTACGCTCTCTGCTCTGCTAGCGAAGCTTACTGGTGAGATACATCTTGAGTTTGAGGTCAATCGTATGGAACCTCTATTTAAGGACCAGGCAGATTATGATTCATTCCTTCAAAGACACAGTGAACACTCCGTCAAGAAGGCAGACATTGCTTCCTATGAAGGTAATGTTTTCCTCGGTATTGATGCAGGTTCTACGACTACAAAAGTCGCTTTGGTAGGTGAAGATGGTTCCCTACTCTATTCATTTTATGATAATAACAATGGTAGTCCTCTCAAGACAACCATTAAAGCAATAAAAGAGATTTATCAGATTCTTCCTGAGAAAGCCAACATTGTCCGCTCCTGTTCGACAGGATATGGAGAGGCGTTGATTAAGTCTGCTCTGATGCTCGATGAAGGAGAGGTTGAGACGGTCGCTCACTACTACGCCGCCGCTTTCTTTGAACCTGAGGTTGACTGTATCCTTGATATCGGTGGTCAGGATATGAAGTGTATCAAGATTAAGAATCATTCGGTCGACAGCGTTCAGCTCAATGAAGCATGTTCTTCTGGTTGTGGTTCTTTTATCGAGACCTTTGCGAAGTCACTTAATTACGAAGTGAAGGACTTTGCCAAACTTGCTCTTTTTGCCAAGAATCCAATCGACCTAGGTTCACGTTGTACCGTATTTATGAATTCCAAAGTAAAACAGGCACAAAAAGAAGGTGCTACCGTCGCTGATATTTCCTCTGGTTTGGCTATTTCAGTTATCAAGAATGCCCTTCTCAAGGTTATCAAGCTTACCGATCCAAAAGATCTCGGAACCAATGTTGTTGTTCAGGGTGGTACTTTCTACAATGATGCTGTGCTTCGAAGCTTCGAGCGCGTTGCCGGCTGTCGTGCCGTACGACCTGACATTGCTGGTATCATGGGTGCTTTTGGTGCAGCCTTGATTGCACGTGAGCACTATGAAGACTCGATGGAATCTACCATGCTTTCTCTTCAAGACATTATTGATTTGAAATTTGAGAGTTCCATGGCACGTTGTAAAGGATGTACGAATCACTGTCTTCTTACAATTAACAAGTTCACTGGTGGTAGACGTTTCATTTCAGGTAATCGTTGTGAACGTGGACTTGGCAAAGAACGTACAAACACAGATGTTCCAAATATATATGAGTATAAGAATAAGCGATTGTTTAATCACTATACACCACTTGAGGCAGATCAAGCTCCGCGAGGCACTGTCGGTATCCCACGTGTTCTGAATATGTATGAGAATTACCCTTATTGGTTCACATTCTTTACGGAATTAGGCTATAAGGTTGTACTCTCACCTTCCTCAAGTCGTAATATTTATGAATTAGGAATTGATTCGATTCCTAGCGAATCAGAGTGTTATCCTGCCAAGCTAGCTCATGGACATATCAGCTGGCTCATCAAGCAGGGGGTACCATACATTTTCTATCCATGTATTCCTTATGAACGTAAGGAGTTTCCAGAAGCTGGTAACCATTATAACTGTCCAATCGTCACCTCTTATGGTGAAAATATCAAGAATAACGTAGAAGAATTGCATGACGCTGATGTCATTTTCCAGAATCCATTCCTATCCTTTGAAGATGAGAAGATTATGGAGGACGGCTTGGTGAAGTTCTTGTCCAAGGAAAATGGTATCCCAGCCAATGAGATTCGCCTCGCCGCTCGTAAAGCGTTTAAGGAATTAACTGCAACAAGACAAGATATTATGCGCAAGGGTGAAGAGATTCTAGCTTATATGAAAAAAACCGGTAAACGAGGAATCGTATTGGCTGGACGTCCATATCACATTGACTCCGAGATTAATCATGGTATTCCAGAATTGATTACCTCTTATGACATTGCTGTTTTATCCGAGGATAGCATCTCGCACCTAGCACCGATTGAGCGTCCTACGATTGTTATGGACCAGTGGATGTATCACACAAGACTGTATGCTGCGGCTACATATGTCAGAACGCAGGACAATCTCGAGATGATTCAGTTAAATTCATTTGGATGTGGACTCGATGCTGTCACGACTGACCAAGTAAATGACATTCTTACCGAGTCAGGTAAGATTTGTACTGTTTTGAAGATTGATGAAGTCAACAACCTAGGTGCTGCGCGTATTCGTATTCGTTCCCTTATTTCAGCCATTAAAGACCGTGACCGCAAAGGAATCAAGCCTCACGTTGAAGATGCTGCCTATCATCGTAAGATATTTACCAAGAAGATGCGTAAGGAATACACGATTCTCACACCACAGATGTCACCAATTCATTTTGACCTGCTTGTACCTGCACTCTCCTATTGTGGATACAACATGGTTGAACTTCCAACCGGACAAGATGAATTAGATTATGGTTTGAAATATGTTAATAATGATGCTTGTTATCCGTCACTTCTTGTGGTGGGACAGTTTATGAAGGCATTAAGTACAGGTAAATATGATCCAGATCGAACCGCCATTATCATCACCCAGACAGGTGGTGGATGCCGTGCAACAAACTATATTGGTTTTATCCGCCGTGCCCTAAAGAAAGCTGGAATGGATCAGATTCCCGTTATTTCTCTAAGCATGGGCGTTGAGAAAAATCCTGGTTTCAGGCCGGGACTTAGCATGGTACGTCGTGCATTGCAGGCTCTGGTCTATGGCGATATTTTTATGAAATGTGTATATCGAACTCGTCCTTATGAGAAGGAGCCAGGTTCTGTCAATGCACTTCATGACAAATGGGTTGAGATTCTCAAAGAAGACCTCAAAAAGGCTAAGCCAAGCAAATTTAAATCAAATGTGAAACAAATCATCAAAGAATTTGATGAGATTCCTCTTGATGAGACAATTCGCAAGCCTCGTGTTGGTATTGTTGGTGAGATTCTTGTTAAATTCCTACCAGCTGCTAACAATTATCTCGTTGATTTATTAGAGCGTGAAGGCGCCGAAGCAGTATCACCTGATATGATTGACTTCTTCCTGTATTGTGCATATGATTCTGTATACAAGCACGATCATCTGGGTAAGTCTTATACGGGTGTTGTCGTTGCCAATGTCGTTGTCTCACTGATTGAACATTATCGTAAAACGATGCGAAAGGCGCTTGAAAATAGTAAGCGTTTTGTACCACCATCACACATTCAGGATATGGCGAAACTCGCAGAACCATTTGTATCCATCGGTAACCAGACTGGTGAAGGTTGGTTCCTAACCGCCGAGATGATTGAGTTGATTCATAACGATGTACCTAATATCGTATGTGCACAACCATTCGGTTGCCTGCCAAATCACGTTGTAGGTAAAGGCGTCATCAAACAACTTAGAAAAGCCTTCCCAGACTCCAATATTGTAGCCGTTGACTATGACCCAGGTGCCAGTGAAGTAAATCAGTTAAATCGAATCAAACTGATGCTTTCCACCGCAGTTGAAAACATGAAATAAAGCGCTATTTTGCAAGAAAAAGACATGCTATATCCCGTTCTCATTAAGAAACGTGGTATAGCATGTCTTTTATACTAGATATTCAAATCCTTCTTGTTGTACTTCACAAACGCAATCACAACAGCTACGATTGCCATAACAACTCCAATCGCGACATACCGTCCCTCTATACCGTGTTTAACCAGTACCTGCGCTCCATCACAATAATAGAACGGCGATACATTATGCAACCATTTTACGTCTTCTGTAATATTAGCAAATATATTCACGAAGTATAAAAGCATTGCAATACCGATTCCTAGACCCACATTACTCTTTCTTAAAAATGCTGATATTCCAAAGCAAATACAACTCACTTGCAAATGCATGATTGTCTGTGCTAGATGAAACAAGCTTATATCTTTCCATGGTACCTCATCCACCATAACAAATCCTAGTACCGAGCATAGATAACAGATTGCATCAAATATAAGAACGATTACAACCATAGCAACAAGCTTTCGAATCATAAGATTACTTCTCGTATTCGGCGTCACATACAGAAATTCTGTTGTATGATTTCCTTCCTCTTTTGCCAGCATACCAGTTCCTATCAGTGCCGCAAACATTGCACCACCAAGTGCAATCACAGCCCCTGCTTCTACCCCGTAAAATCCAATTGCAGTTGAAAAATCAAGTTTATCCATTCCAAACGCTGTGGAAAATGAGCCCATCTGTGCATAAGCGCCACTCAATTCCACCATGGAATCTTTCATGCTAGGAAACATAAGCATAAACACAAATAACATGCCTCCTACTGACAAGCTCCAAATCAACAAACTCTTTATATTACAACGTAATTCATGAGCAACTAATGTCATTTTCTCTGCCTCCTTATTGGTAGTAATGAAGAAATATTTCATCAAGACTCGGTTCTGTAATCACCAAATCCTCGAACTCTATTCCCTGTAAGCGCTGTACCAGTTCCTTGATATCTCCATCATACAAAAACTCCAAATGATTCGATGACTGCTTGACATCAGTCATCCCTTCCATCTCCACGGTGCACGAACCTGTAAGAATAATCCTCTTCGCTTTACTCGCCGTCAACTCTTCAACCGATGACTGACGAATCAATTTACCTTCTCGAATTACCGCAGCGTGATGACAATGATTCTGTATCTCTGGCAATACATGTGATGAGAAGAAAATGGTTGCTCCCTGCTTATGTCGCTGCTCTAACAAATCAAAAAACTCTTTTTGCATTAACGGATCCAATCCAGATGTTGGCTCATCAAGTATGCAAAGTCTCGGTTCATGTTGAAGTGCGCAAATCATACTTACTTTTTTTCGATTGCCTAATGAAAGATCCTCCACTTTTTTCTGGGTATCTAACTGGAACTGTTCACACATATCCTTCGCCACTTTGGAACAATCCTTGTGATGAAGTTTCGCAGCTAGACGAATCACTTGCGATACCGTCAACTGCGAATAAAACTGTGCTTCCGATGGCATGTAACCAACCTGCTCAAGAACCTTTTGATGGTCCTTAATACAATCTAGTCCAAAAACCGAGCAGCTTCCCTCAGATGGATGTATCAAACCTAGTAGTAAACGTATCGTGGTGGATTTACCCGCGCCATTTGGTCCAATATATCCAAACATATCGCCCTCTTTTACAACCAAATCCATACTCGTTATTCCGCGTGCTTTGCCGTACCTCTTCGTCAATTCTTTCGTCTCGATTGCATTCAAATCTTTCACTCTCCTTATATGCCGTAGCTGTTTTTGCGAAGGCTTTACGAGCAGAAAGTCGCGTAGCGATTTCTGCTCTGTACTCATAACAAGTTTGTGCTTTTTCAAACTTGCATGAGTGAATGATTTTCTCATCAGAAAAATCTTTCACTCTCCTTATATGCCGTAGCTGTTTTTGCGAAGGCTTTACGAGCAGAAAGTCGCGTAGCGATTTCTGCTCTGTACTCATAACAAGTTTGTGCTTTTTCAAACTTGCATGAGTGAATGATTTTCTCATCAGAAAAATCTTTCACTCTCCTTATATGCCGTAGCTGTTTTTGCGAAGGCTTTACCACAGTATAATGAATAAACAAAACCAATTCAAGTGATATTTGTCATATTATGGTTTGTCATTCACGTAGCTCATTGTCTACACAAAAAAGAGCCGTCTCTTCAGACAGCCCTCTTCATAATCTCATTCTATAGAATTCTTCTTACACTATGTACTCTGTTATAGTTGACAGAATCTGTACAGATTCCATAAGCTCTTCCCTTCGCATGAACGATTCGTCCTCCACCGATATACAATGCTACATGATGGATTCCTCCACCGGATGCATAGAATACTAAATCTCCGGCTTTTGCTTCAGATAAACTAACCTTGCGTCCATATCCTGATTGTCCGCCCGAACTATGAGGTAATGAAATACCAAAACGTCTAAAGATTGCCATTGTAAATCCTGAGCAATCAGCTCCGCTTGTTAAACTTGTTCCGCCATAAGAATAACGATTACCAACAAAGTTCAATGCATAGCTTGCAACAGATGAGCCATCACCACTACCCGATACGGATACCGTATTATTACTAGATGAACTACTCTTCTTAGAGCTACTTGAATTATTCGATGAACGTTTCGAAGAACTACCTGTAGACTTCTTAGTAACAGTTGTCCTTGCTGGTGCAGCTGCTTCAGCGGCTGCCGCATCTGCAGCTGCCTTTCTTCTTGCTTCGGCTTCTTCCTCTGCAACTGATACAGCCTTCTTGAAACGTGTATATACTTTAACATAATCAGAAGATACATAACCTACCGTCTCTTCTTCAACTTCAATCTTAACCCATCCTTTAGACTGAGACTTTACTAAATAGGTTTCACCTTCTGGCACAAGTGTTAAGATTGTACAATCTGTATTCTTCTTCTCACGAACCTTTAACGTCTCAGTAGTAACTTTAGCATACTTCGTACCATACTTATCGGCTACTTTTTCTGCCTTACGACCGATTGCTAAATATGACTTTTTAATATAACCAGTTACGCTACCAGATGTAATCTTCACCCAGCTTCCTTTTGTATCGTTAATCTTCACACCAGAACCCTGATACAGCTTACCTACCACCTTGCTCTTCGTGCTTGCTTTCTTACGAATATTAACATAATCATCTGCGATTGAGATACCAGTATTCTTGTACTTCGACTCCGGCTTCTCGGTTGCCTGTGGTGCTGGTGTCTCTTCTGGAACTACAGTCACGGCAGCTTCTGTAACAACGGGAGCAACAACTGTTGAAACAACGGCTGCTGTACCATTTTGCTGATTCTCACAATACTCATCTAAAGTCTGTGACATACCTGCCAAACCAGCTTCTTCACTCATTGTAGTTGATAGAATAGACTGACTACCCGAAGTAAAAACAACGGCTGTTGCCAACCCCAAACAAAGAGCTCCCTTCGCAAATCTTTTATTAAACATGGCTAATGCCTCCTATAATCAAATGTTACAACTTTTCATCTAAATATTACGTATTTATTACAACAACAAGATTAGTATAACAATAAATGACACAATCGTCAAGGGAAAAGAGTACATATTTTTCACTATTTTCGACACTTTTCAAGAATTAACTCACTTTTATAGTCTATCTACCCCTGTAGTGTGCCGATATATATTATGTAAACTTTTTTTCATACATGGATGTATGTTTTCAAATACGCAAGGAGGCGATTATTTTGAAAATCTCAGGTAGTGCAGTTGGCATGAATTCGACTCATTCCGCTGTCAAAATCAATAACAGCATTACGGTCACTCACCTCAGTCAAGGTGCAAATAACCGTATGTCTGTATCATCACAAGGTTCCCTATCCGCTTCAATGAACATTTCATCCGAGGCACGATTGCAACTTCAAGAGCGCAATAAGCTTCTCTCAAATCTAGAGAAAGAAGCAAAAGGTAAGAACGCCCAATCGGCAGCTAGTCAATCCACTTCCATTACAAGTGTACTTCCCTCTCTTGAAAACGGCTTTGACAAATTTAATTTTCAAGCTCTGAAAAAAATTCTTGAAGCCATGAAAATGTTCCATAAAGGCTATGGAATTCAAACAAAGTTAGAGGCTTCAAACACTCAATCAGAAGCGCTCCGGCTTGATTTGACAGGTGGCGCAAGTTCGAATGCAGCCTCTACATGGAATCGGCACATGGAGGTATCAACATTTACGGGTGAAGCTGAAACCACCACATTTTCCACAGAAGGCGTCGTAACAACGAGCGATGGCCGTAGTATTGGCTTTCATATGGATATGGAGATGTCACGTGAATTTTTGCAAACAACGCAATTTGTAAAAGATGATACGGTTCAGATTCTAACGGATCCACTCGTCATCAATATGGATGTTGACACCGCTGATGTCACCGATCAGAAGTTCTACTTTGACATTAACGCCGATGGGACAGAAGATGAAATATCACAGCTCGGCTCAGGTAGTGGATTTCTTGCACTTGACAAAAACCAAGATGGTAAAATCAATGATGGAAATGAACTATTTGGAGTACACTCTGGCGATGGATTTCTTGATTTATCGAAATATGATGAAGATGAGAATGGCTGGATTGATGAGAATGACGCTGTCTTCAATGATTTAAAAGTATGGACAAAGGACAACAACGGCAATGACCGATTACTTTCTTTGAAAGATGCAGATGTAGGTGCTATTTATCTTGGTCACACATCGACTGAATTCGCAGTCAAAGATGAGACCAATACGACGCAGGCACAGATTCGCAATACCGGTGTTTACTTGAAAGAATCAGGAAGTGTAGGAACGGTTCAACATGTAGACTTTGCCCTATAACCTAGGTTGTGCTGTTAAAAAACAATATAAATGGAGCTGTAATCTATCGCGTTACTATGCAATAGAGAACAGCTCCAAAAAATTTCTATTTTTCTAATTCTTCACGAATTGCCTTGATGAAGTTCTCACTATTCAAGACTGTTGGATTCTTAATTGATGTAATACGAGCAAGGTCACCTGTCATCTTGCCATCCTCAATTGTCTTAACCGTTGCACTCTCAAGCTTATCGGCAAAATCCTGAAGCTCTTTGATTCCATCCATCTCACCACGTTTACGAAGTGCTCCGCTCCAAGCAAAGATTGTAGCAACGGCATTCGTTGATGTCTCTTCACCCTTCAAGTACTTGTAGTAATGTCTCTGAACAGTACCATGTGCAGCTTCATACTCATAATAACCATGTGGAGATACTAACACAGAAGTCATCATCGCAAGTGAACCAAATGCAGATGAAACCATGTCACTCATAACATCGCCATCGTAGTTCTTACAAGCCCAGATAAATCCACCTTCTGCTTTCATTACTCTAGCAACTGCATCATCAATAAGTGTGTAAAAATACTCAATGCCTGCCTGGTCAAATTTTTCTTTATATTCATTATCAAATACTTCTTGGAAAATATCTTTAAACGTATGGTCATACTTCTTAGAAATCGTATCCTTCGTAGCAAACCATAAATCCTGTTTGGTATCTAGTGCATAGTTGAAACAGCTTTTTGCAAAGCTCTCAATGGAGTCGTCAAGATTGTGCATTCCCTGTGCCACACCTGGTCCTGCATAGTTGTGAACTAATTCTCTCGTCTCAGTTCCATCTTCTGCTGTATAAACCAATTCAACCTTACCAGGTCCTGGAATCTTCATCTCAGCATTCTTATATACATCACCATACGCATGACGTGCAAGAGTGATTGGTTTCTTCCAGTTCTTCACACATGGTTCGATTCCTTTGACAACAATTGGTGCACGGAAAACAGTTCCGTCTAACATCGCACGAATTGTACCATTTGGACTTTTGTACATCTCTTTCAAGTTATACTCGGTCACACGGGCAGCATTCGGTGTAATCGTTGCACATTTAACTGCTACACCATACTTCTTGGTAGCATTGGCAGAATCGATGGTAACCTGATCATCTGTCTCATTACGATATTCAAGTCCTAAATCATAATACTCTGTCTTCAAATCAATAAAAGGAATTAATAATTCATCCTTAATCATTTTCCAGAGAATACGAGTCATCTCATCTCCATCCATCTCTACTAACGGTGTCGTCATCTGAATCTTACTCATTCTTCTTCCTCCATATTCGTCTTTATTATTCTTACATAGTGTACCAAATCAATCCTCAATTGTCCAGTCTATCGGCGAAACACCTTGGGAGGACAGATACTCATTCGTCTTACTAAAGGGTTTGCTTCCAAAGAAACCACGATAGGAAGACAGTGGACTTGGATGTGGTGCTTCCAATATCAAGTGCTTCGGATTGGTAATCATTTTCTTCTTCTGCGCAGCCGGACGTCCCCACAAAATGTATACAATCGGGCGGTCCTGCGTCTCAATCGCTTGAATCGCTGCATCCGTGAATTGCTCCCAGCCCATTCCTTTATGAGAAGCAGCTTGGTGAGCTCGAACGGTCAATACCGTGTTCAGCATCAGAACGCCTTGCTCAGCCCATTTTGTCAATTTTCCATGGTGGGGAATCGGACAACCGATATCGCCATGAAGTTCCTTGTATATATTTGCAAGCGAAGGTGGAATATCTACTCCACGCTCAACTGAAAAGCATAAGCCATGAGCCTGACCCTGATTGTGATACGGGTCTTGCCCGATAATAACTACTTTCACATCCGCAAGTGGAGTCAGATGAAAGGCATTGAAAATATCATCTGCTTTCGGATAAATCGTGTACTTACTATATTCATCACGAACAAACATAAATAATTGTTTGTAATAATCCTTAGTAAATTCACTCGCTAGAGCATCCTTCCAGTCATTCATCAACATTGACATTGTCAAATCCTCCCTAGATTCGAACACTGATACCCCGTTCACGCAGATAGTGCTTCAAATCCATTATCTCTAACTCTTTATAGTGAAATAGCGATGCAGCCAATACAGCATCTGCCTTTCCTTCTGTCAGAGCATCATAAAAATGTTCCTTTGTTCCCGCTCCGCCAGATGCGATAACAGGGATATTAACATTTTCTGATATCATTCTTGTCAAATCAATATCATAGCCATCTTTCGTACCATCGCAATCCATACTTGTAAGCAATATCTCGCCAGCACCACGTTTCTCTGCTTCCATCGCCCACTCAATGGCATCGATTCCCATATCGACACGTCCACCATTTTTGTAGATTGTCCAGCCATCACCATCATCTCGTCGTTTTGCATCAATTGCTACAACAACACACTGACTACCGAACTTATCTGCAGCATCTGAGATTAGATTTGGCGTTAGAATTGCAGATGAATTAATCGCTACCTTATCTGCGCCTTCGCGAAGAATCATCTTGAAATCATCAATTGTACGAATTCCACCACCAACGGTAAATGGAATAAATACGGTCTCAGCCACTTTACGAACCATATTAATCTTAATATCTCTCGCATCAGAAGATGCTGTTATATCAAGAAATACCAATTCATCCGCGCCAGCTTTATCATAAGCAGCACCTACACTAACAGGATCTCCTGCATCTTGCAAATTAACAAAGTTAACACCTTTCACTACTCGTCCTTCATGCACATCAAGGCATGGAATCACTCTTTTCGTAAACATAGAATTCCTCATTTCTTCCTGAATAATCTATAACGCAACAAAATTCTTGAGAATCGAAAGTCCAACATCTCCACTCTTCTCTGGATGAAACTGTGTGGCAAAAATATTATCATGTTCCGCTGCTGCATGCACATCAACGATATAATCGGTCTTTGCCGCCACATCATGAATATCCGTTGCTTTTAAATAATAAGAATGCACAAAATACACATAAGAATCCTCTGCAATCCCCTTGAGCAATCTGGATTCTTTATTAATCTTAATAGAATTCCATCCCATATGAGGAATTTTAAAACCTTCTTTATCTGGAAAACGAACGATTTCTCCTTTTAAGAGACCGAGACCTTCTACACCTACCGCTTCTTCGCTTTTCTCAAAAAAAAGTTGCAATCCCAGACAGATACCAAGCAATGGGGTTCCTTGTTTCGCAACCTGATGAAGTACCTCTACCAATCCATAACGGTGTAATTTCTCCATCGCATCACCAAATGCCCCAACACCAGGAAGTATCACCTTATCTGCTCCTAAAATTGTCTCACGATCTCTTGTGATAATAGCTTCTTCCCCGATGTAATCAAGTGCCTTCTCCACACTTTTGATATTGCCTGCATCGTAATCTACAATTGCAATCATTTTAACACACCTTTCTGTCTGTAATTATTCTAGCTAAAATAATCTGCCACTTCCTCTTCGAGGCGTGCAGTGTATTCCTCTCTTCCGCCAAGTGCAATAATCTGTCTTGCCTCTGCTGTTGTCATATGAAACTCTTCCATCAATTTCTCAGAAACCTTCTGTAATAAAGCATCTTGCTTATCTTTAATCTCAAGCTTCTCCGCATTTACTGCATCAATATCATATTCCTTGACAGCCTTAACCAATGAATCCAAGGCTTCTAGCCCTTTACCCATCTCTAGATAACTATCACATGCCTTCAACTGAATAGCAAGGCTTGCGCAAATACGGGCTTTCTGATACAATTTCTCATCATTTCCCGAAACTTTTATACCACTAACTGCTTGATATGCTTTCTCATAATTACCTGTATCTAGATAGGCCTGTGCATCTCCAATCGAACTTCGATAACTAATCACTTTCATACCAAATATAACTGCAATACCAATAAATGCAAAAAATGCTACAACAATTGCTGCGCCAACTAGATTAATTCGGCCAACGACTTCTCTCGCTGCCTCTTCCTTCTCCATCTGTTTCTTGGCGGCTTTCTCCGCCTTAATTCGTTGCTTTTCTTCTGCTTTAGCGGCTTTATCGGCTTCCTTTTTTTCTTTTTCCTCTTGCTTTAGGCGCTCTTTTTCCTCTTTGTCCTGTTGCGCCTTCTGTTTTTTCTCTTCTTCCTCTATTGCTCGTTCTTCTTCTGACTTTAACTCCTCTTCGCGCTCTGATAATTCCTTCTCAATCGTCTTATCATCAACAATATTCGTAAAGAATCGCTCACGAAAACTCTTCTTTTTTGGTTCTTCTTCAGGCTCGTTCTCATTCTCCATATATGACACTGCAGAAAGTGCATCCTGGAACACGTCATCCATTCCCATTGCAGACTCAGAAACATTAGGTTCATCCTCCGATAAATCCATCGAAGCTACCATATCTTTCTCAATCTCTTCTTGATTCTCCTGTTCCTCGTCATAGTGTTCTGCGAGCATACCAAGAAGTTCGGTTAAATCTTCACCTTCGCCGATATCTCCTAATAAATCATCTTCTGGTTCTTCTTCTAATTCTTCCGTTGAGTCATCCTCCAGTTTTTCCTCTGATGATTCATCCAATACAGCACTAGGCATATCCTCATCTTCTGGAGCAATCGAGTTTAGGAGTTGATCCAAATAAGATTCATCTTCTTCTGCCATTTGAACACCTCCTACTCTTCTGTCTTTCCTAAGATTGCATCAATCTGTTCCACAAGTCTTCCAATCTCTGGTTTACTAAGCTGTGCATCAGCACCTAAAAGTTCTCCCTTACGTTTCATCTCTTCATTCACAAGAGATGAGAATATAATAACAGGTAAACCAGTAAACCTAGAATCCTCTTTAATCTTCTTTGTCAAATGATGTCCATCCATCTGTGGCATCTCGATATCTGTGATAACCATGCATAAATCCTGCCCGATTTTGCCACCATCCTGCATAAGCTTGTCCAAATAATCCCATGCTTCCTGTCCATTACAAGTAGGAATCAAATGGGTATAACCAGCTTTCGTCAGGCACTTCTTTAACATTTCTAGTAATAATGCAGAATCTTCTGCCAACAAAATCGGAATATCCTGACGACTACGTTCACCCATTGCCTCAATATCTGATAACTTTAACCCTGTCTCTGGGTTGATATCTGCAACAATCTTCTCGAAATCCAGGATAATAATTACCTGTCCATCAATTTTGACAATACCAGTGGCAACACTACTTCCCACTGCATTAATCGTAGAGTCTGGTTTCGCAATATCAGTCCAGGATACGCGGTGAATTCCGAGAACCTTCTCAACATGAAATGCGGTATGTAATTGATTGAAATTTGTAACAATATACATACTACGTTGTGATAAATCAATCGGTGCAACACCAAGCGCTTTTGACAAATCTATTACACTAATAATCGAATCTCTTGGCATAAATACACCCTCGACAAACGGATGCGCATTGGGAACTGGTGTAGGTGCCTGATATGGGCACAATTCTCGAATCTTGGCTACATTAATTCCATAATTCTGTCCACCAACAACAAACTCTAATAACTCTAACTCATTCGTACCACTTTCTAGCAAAATACCTGTATCTTCCATAACACGCACCTCCGGTCTCTCATAACTTTTCTTTTGTTTATTTGACTGTAACGGTCGATTCCTTGCCTGCTTCTTGTATCTTTAAAATCATACTCGAAGCATCTCTAACCTTCTTAGGAACTGCATAAATCAATACAGCGTCATCTGATTTACCCGCTTTTAATCTCATCTCAAGGAAATTCAGTCCACCATTTTCCAAGACCGAAATCGTTGGTTTATACTCACTCTCATCTGCTGTTAATGGATATGAAATTTCTCGGTTCAACAGACTGATTTTCTTATCTGAACCCGATCCATTCTTCACCTTAAACTTCAATACTAATAAGACCTCATCATCATTTGCCATAATCTGATAAGAGTTTGAATTCTCCGAATACTCATTACAGAACTGGTAATTCTGATACGATATATCAATTCCATCTAAATGATATAATTCCGCCAATGTACTCTGTGGAGCCTGCGTCTGCGTTGGTTCTTCATCTGAGTTAGGCGTATCCGTTGGTTCAACTGTATTGATTGCGGGAGCTGCCGTTGTAACAGGTGCTTCTGTCGCAATCGCCGCCTGGCTCACCGCATATGTGGTCAATCGGTCTTCATAATTCTCACTACTATTCAGAAGGACACCTGCTGAATACTGAGCAATCATGTCACTCTCCTGCTCTGTCAGCGTGATTGCGCTGCAACCAGTAAGGCAAAACATCGACACAACAAGACTGCCAAGTAATAGCTTATATTTACTTTTCACGCGCATCCCTCCATCTCTTTTCCGAATACACATTCTTAAGGAATATTATAACATAATCTGTACTCATCATCAATCTGCATTTTTCATTCCAGTATCAATATCTGCTTCAAACCAAAACTCTACACCATTATCATAATTTATCACGCCATAATGCTGGTTATGTGCCTCCATAATCGCCTTAACAATGGACAAGCCAATTCCATTACCACCATATTCTCGCGTTCTCGCTTTATCAACCTTATAGAATTTATCCCAGATTCGATCCACATCCTCTGTTGGAATCGGCTTTCCAGAATTAAATACACTAATGTGTACAACCTGCTCACGAATCTCCGCTTTAATCTCAATAACCATATCTCCTGCAACATGGTTAAAGGCATTGCTGATATAATTCGTAACCACCTCTTCAACCATGTATTCATCTGCCCATACATAGATTGGTTCTGGCTTCTGGAATGATAACGTAACCTCTTTGTCCTTGCCAAGTATCTCGTAAGAATTAATTACCGACTGTATAACATCAATAATATCAAATCTCTCAAAATGAATTTGACCACTACCAAACTCTAATTGATTCAGGCTAAGAAGACTCTTTACCATCTTATTCATCTTATTTGCTTCATCAATGATAACATCGCAATAAAATTCTCTACTCTCTGCATCATCATTGACATTATCCTGAAGTCCTTCTGCATACCCTTGAATCAATGCAATTGGGGTCTTCAATTCATGAGATACATTGGCAAGAAATTCTGTCCTCATCTCTTCTTGCTTCTGCTTACGATCGATATCTGATTGAAGTTCATTATTCGCCGTCTTCAACTCGGAAATTGTATCCTCTAGCTTCACGGACAACGCATTCATACTATCGCCTAGCAGACCAATTTCATCAAGCCGATGTTCATCATATCTAGCATTAAAATCTAACTCAGCCATCTTCTTAGCATGGTTCGCAAGCCGCAGAATCGGCTTTGTATAACTAGTACTAACAATGAAAATAATCAAAATACCGACAACCATAGCAAACAGCCCTACATATGCCAATAATTGATTGGACACACTAGCGCTTTCATGCATACTCTGATAATTAGAACGCATATAAACCCATACACCATCGTTGGTTTCATTACTCAAATCACCAATCAACTCAATGTAATTTGACTTAATTCGTTCATCGTATACTTTATAGACATCATAATTATCCTTGCGTGATAATAAATCATAATTATCACCAAGTCCTTCACCCGAGAGTCTTGCCTGAACATATTTTTCTAGCTGGTTCTTATATACGTCTTTCTGTCGATCCGACATACTTGGATACTTATAGTCTGCCCACCACGTTCCCGTAACAGAGTTTACATTAACTGACATAATATAAACACTCACGCTTGTGTTCGCACTCAATCCATCAATCTCGTCATATACCTTCGTATACTCGTCCGATGTCGTATCTGACCAATCCACCTTACTGCAAGTAGAAACCAGATTACTGTAGACAGAATCCATCTGCATCAGTTTCGACTGTTCATAGAATCCTGGTAGCAGGAACAGATTCATGCACCAGCAAATAAATATAGTAAAAGCAATCATCCCTGCAAATATGATGATTAACCTTGTCCGTAAAGATTGTCTCATAGTTCCTCCGATTCTTCGACTCTACTTGGTTTCACACTCAAACTTATAACCCATGCCCCATATCGTCTTGATATAGTCACCGCATCGACCCATCTTGCTTCGAAGTTTCTTGACATGAGTATCAATTGTTCTAGCATCGCCAAAATAGTCGTAATCCCATACATGATTAAGAATTCGTTCTCGAGAAAGTGCGATGTCACGATTCTCCATAAAATAAGACAATAATTCAAATTCCTTGAAACTCAATTCCACTTTCTCACCGTCAATTGATACTTCATGCGCAGTACGATTAAGGGAAATGCCACCCATCTCAATCACACCATCTACTGCTGAATTGGTTCTACGAAGTATCGCTTGCACACGCGCCACCAAAATCTTCGGGCTAAATGGCTTAGCAATATATTCATCCACTCCAAGCTCAAACCCACGAAGCTCATCATTCTCAGCACCTCTAGCAGTAAGCATGATAATTGGCACCTTAGAATACTCACGAATCTCGCGACATACCTGCCAACCATCCATCTTCGGCATCATGACATCTAGAATAATAAGACTGATGTCCTTATTTTCCAGGAAAATATCCACTGCCTGTTCACCATCCTCGGCTTCTAACACGGTAAAATCCTGTCTGATTAAGAAATCCTTGACCAACTTTCTCATTCTCTGTTCATCATCTACCACCAAAATCTTATGTTCTTCCATCATGCCGTTCCTCCTTCATCTATTCAATTGCACCCGGCGTAATCACCTGATTATTTCTGATTGCATCCTCACGCTGTTGCAATTCTTCTTCCCATTTTTCATACTTATTGATAATCTCTTCTTCCATATTTGACTTATAATCTGTGAAATAAGTAAATACTGACTTGTCAGTAGCCATTGTAATTCCCACCAACCCAATTATCAAAACGATAACCGCAACAAGGGCAATTTTTATCTTTGTATTCACAAGTGTCTGTTGCTCATACATCCGCTTAAACTTGCTCTCACCCTGTGGTCTAGTAGGCATCACATCACCTGTGCTAGCTTTGCGCTCTCGTATTGGGATTGCGCCAAGAGAAGCTTCTGATGCCACGCCAGCTTCGATCAAAACCGTTCGTAATTCATTCAAAAATGCATAACCCACAATCGTCACAAAAGTCTTCTCTGAGACAAACTTGTTATAAACTTTTAAAACAGACTTCGGATCTGTCAAATCCACTTTATCACGTAACATATTGATGATATCAAGCTCTCTCTTCGCAACATCATAGGTCTCACGGCTTTCAAACGTATACGAATCTAACTCGTAAGATGTACCCATAACACACACCTCTTCTCTTTATGCTTCATTGCTTAGCTTAACACTTTCATTGATATAATCTTTTACTCGCAGAATCAGCATATCATCCTTTGGTCTTGCTGACTGGCTTTCTTTATATGATGCCTCAAGCTCTGCTAAACTAGATTCTTCTGTATCTTCTTCCTCACCTACTGCCTCACGTAATGCCTTTTCGTAATAGGTGTCATCCATTGTGATTTTCTCAATCGCTGCAATTGTCTTAGCAATCATTCGCTCTTTCGCCATATCGGTAGCCATCTCAGGAACATCATCTTCTGTCATGCCAAGCTGTTCAAGTAATTCTGAGACCTCCATACCCTGTAATGCAGCAAATTGCTGGTACATCAAATCAGTATCTGCTTCTGCCTGCTTCTGAACATCCTCAGGAACCGTGTTTAGTGTAGTTGCTTCCTTCAATTGATCCCAAGCTGTATCAGCCGCTGCCTCTTCATTTTCCTTGACCAAATCTGCCTCGAGCTTTTTCTCATACTCTTTTGTCGTTTTATATTTTCCTTTGGTAACCTTGTTCACATTTTCATCAGTAAATGCTATATTGATTGCATTAATCGTAATAGAAAATTCAGCCTGCTTACCATTCAATTCCTCATCACCATAATCATCTGGGAACTTCACGGGTACTTTCACCGTTGTTCCTACCTCTTTGCCAATCAGACCATTCTCAAAATCTTCAAGATAGGAGTACTCACCAACTGTCAGTGTTTCGCCTTCACCGGAACCGCCTTCAAATTCTACACCATCTAAGCTTCCAACGAAATCAATATTAACGATATCACCCTTTTTGACAATCGCATCTTCTGTCTTGCCATTATCTTCACAAAACATCTCAATGGCACTCTGCAAATCTTCATCGGTCGGCTTGGTGCTCACAACAATGTCTTTATAAGTTCCAAGCTTTAAAGCGCCCGTTTTCTGATAATCATAGCTAACTCCATCGCCCACATTTACTGACTCCTCAGCAGGTTTGGAATCGCGTATAACAAATATAATCACAGCTGCTATAATGGCAAGTGCAACAATCGCACCTCCAATAATTAATACGCTATTTACATTTTTCTTACTCTTCTTTGTGGCCATTCGTCACATCCTCCTAAATTAATATATGAAATTATTTTAGCATACATTTGTGTCCAAAAAAAGAACCGTCCCATATTTTATTTTCTTATGAGATCATAGGATTCTCCTATCATTCGCTTAATTTCGTCCTCTGGAACAGAACCGTCTAGTATGATGGTGTTCCAGTGCTCTTTATTCTGATGATAGCCTGGTATGACAGATTCATATGCATTTCGCCATATATCACGCCATTCCGGGTCTACTTTGATATTGATTTGCATTCGTCCCTGGTACTCATATATCCACAAGAATGCCTTCTTGTTGGCACGATATCGAATCAACACCCAATTGGTGTCACGAAAAGGTGTATCGGTATATGCGCCATCAAATGTCATACCATATGCGATTGCATCTTCTCTCGTTCTCATTGTCAGCCACCTTTCTGAATTCATGATATTATTATAACATAAAAAATCTCCTGTGCGATGACGAATAATCGTCATGACACAAGAGCACTTTGGTTAATGGAGCTGGCGGGAATCGAACCCGCGTCCAAACCCGCATCCAATGTTCTTCTACTATCATAGTTCATTCTTTAATATTCCCTCCCTGTGACGGGAACGAACACCCTTCACAGTTTAGTAGCTTCATAATACGCCCATATGCTCAAAGCTTTGCATAAGTCGTTTCCCACTTAGTTTGATGCCTTACGAAATAGAGTAGGTGCTAAAACATAAGACAACAGCCACTAGGCTGCGTAAGCTAAATTATCTTCAGCGTTTAAATTGTTCCATGTTTTAACGTGGTCACGGTCCACGGATAGCTTCACCATATTCAACAAGCCTGTCGAAACCAGTACAACCCCTAATTAGGCTATCTGATACTTATATCATACCCATATATTTTCAAATTGTCAATGGAAATCATAGGTTTTTAATCTTAAATTCTTTCTCTGCCGCACGTCTCTGGTCCTTCTTCGCGATATCCTGTCGTTTGTCATACAACTTCTTACCGCGTGCCAAGCCAAGTTCTATCTTAACACGACTCCCCTTGAAATAAACCTTGAGTGGCACTAAGGTAAATCCCTTCTGTGCCATCTGTCCAGTTAATTTTCGTATCTCGTGACGATGCATTAAAAGCTTACGAACACGCAGTGGGTCTTTGTTGAAAATGTTACCTTTTTCATATGGGCTGATATGCATGCCATAGATAAAGACCTCACCCTTCTCAATACGAATAAAGGATTCCTTGATACTGCATTTCCCCATACGAAGCGACTTAACCTCTGTTCCTGCAAGTGAGATACCTGCTTCGTATTTTTCATCAATGAAAAAATCGTGATATGCTTTTTTATTGTTTGCGACTAACTTAATCAGCTCTTTTGCCACTACGACTCCTCCTTCGCTATAACAAAATCAATCGTGTGAGTAGCACGGTCAACGCCAGCTACTTGAACCTGAACGGGTCCTCCTAACTGATAGATTCTACCACTTCGTTTACCCACAACCTGATAATTTTCCTCTTGATACTCATATTCATCTTCTGTAATGTCGGTCAGACGAACCATACCCTCTACTGTATTTGGTAGTTCCACATAGATTCCCCATGAGGTCACCCCACTGATAATACCGGTAAAGTATTCACCGATGTGGTCAGACATGTATTCTGCCTTCTTAAGCTTGTTCACTTCTCGTTCAGCATCATCTGCTACGCGTTCTCGATCACTCGCCTGCTTTGCAACACCTGGCAATATATCATTGTAATGTTCAAGGCGCTTTCCAGCAATCTTGCCATGCAGCGTTTCCTTGATAATGCGGTGTATCTGTAAATCTGGATATCTACGAATCGGCGATGTGAAATGGCAATAGTACTTCGTTGCCAGTCCAAAATGGCCCTCATTTACCGTCGAGTATTTGGCTCTCTTCATCGAGCGAAGCGTCAAGCGGCTAAGAAATGCTTCTGCCTCTGTTCCCTCAATCGATGTAATCAATCTCTGTACTTCCTTCGGGTGAACCTCTTCACTTCCCACTTTCAACTTAAATCCGAAGCTTCTCGTAAGTGCTGCCAACTCCTTCATTCGATCCAAATCTGGGTACTCATGCGTACGATATACAAATGGTACTTCCATCCAGAAATAATCTTCTGCCACCACCTGATTGGCTGCCAGCATAAATTCCTCAATCAGCTTCGTTGCCACATTACTATCATATGGCACAATATCAATTGGATGACCATTCTGATCCAATTTAATCTTGCACTCAGGGAAATCAAAGTCAATCGATCCCTTCTTCTTACGGTTTTTACGTAGGATTGCCGCCAATTCTTCCATACGCTTAAACATAGCGATAAAATCCTTGTATCTCTCCATTTTCTCAGGAGTCTGTGTCGTCAGAATATCATTTACATCCGAGTAATTCATTCTCTCATCAACACATATAACCGTCTCAGCTACACGATGCGAAAGTAACTCACCGTTGCTATCAAGCTCCATCATACAGCTCAATGCCAATCTGTCCACGCCTGCATTCAACGAACAGATTCCATTTGACAATTGATGAGGAAGCATCGGAATGACACGGTCCACTAAATACACACTTGTAGCACGAGCAACTGCTTCCACGTCAAGTGCCGAACCCTCTGTCACATAATTTGACACATCGGCAATATGCACACCCAAGTGATAATGACCATCATCATCTTTCGATAATGTAATCGCGTCATCCAAATCCTTGGCGTCTTCACCATCAATCGTAACTGTCTGTAAATCACGCAAATCAACTCGTCCGTCAATCTCTTTCGTGTCAATCTCATCAGGAATATCCCGAAGCTGCTTCTTCACATCCTCTGGAAATTCTTCCGCGAGACCATAGCTTCGAATCACTGCCATGATATCTACACCAGGATCATCTGCATGTCCTAGAATCTCAATCACTTCACCTTCAGGATTCTTGCCATCTCCACCAAACTCAGTCAAATGTACAACAACCTTGTGCCCATCAACAGCTCCCATCGTCTTACTCTTTGGGATATATACATCCTTACCAAACTTCTCGTTATCAACCACAACAAATCCAAAATTATTACTACGGGAAAATGTTCCCACGACCTGTTCTGTCTTACGCTCTAACACGCGAACAATCTCACCTTCACGACGCTTCGTTCCCTTGCGTTCACCATGATTCCAAAGCTGAATCATAACCGTGTCGCCATCTAATGCATCCTTGCACTGTCTCTCAGGAATAAATACATCATCATCCTCATCGAGAATTCTCACAAAGCCAAAACCACGTCTAGTCCCCATAAACTGTCCCGTCTTCACGTGATCCTCCGGCAATATAATCTTGCCATTGGGTGCAACAACAATCTTGCCTTCCTTTACCAATGCCTCAATCACCAGATGAAAATCACTTCTCTGCTTCTTAGGTACATTAAGGAAAATAGCCATCTCTCTTATCTTCATGGACTTATATCCCTCATCCGATACCATATCGAATATTAATTTCTTCCTATCTTCTAATTCTTGTTGATTCATTTAATCTCCTTTTTCTAAACTTGAAAAGACCCCTTCACATAACATATGAAGGAGTCCTATATAGCCTTATTATCCTATGAGTAACACGATTATCCCAACAAGTTTGTGCTAAGTAATACTGACAAACCGATGAATAGTATAAATAATACTCTCGTTGTCATAATCATAGCACCTTCCTTGGAACGACCTTTGTTCTTGCTCCAGTAGGTATTGTCAGCAGCACCACTTAATGCTCCTAAACCACTATCTTTTCCTTCTTGCATCAGCACGACTACAATTCCTGCTATGCATACGATTATATAAAGAATTGTTATAATAGCCTTCAAAACTGTCATATTCTCATCCTCCTAAATTCTAGTATAACCAGTTACGTGCACGTTAAATCGTCACACGACAAGGAATATTCTATCACAAGAACCCGCCAATGTCAACGATTGGTAACTATTATTTTTTAATCAGTAATGATTTACCTGTCATCTCAGCTGGCTGTTTATCTGCCATACCCATCATCTCAATCATCGTAGGTGCAATATCCGCTAAACATCCACCTTCGCGAAGTGTATAAGCATCATCATAATTCACAAGAATAAATGGAACTGGATTTGTTGTATGAGCGGTAAATGGATCACCTGTTGTATAGTCAACTAACTGCTCTGCATTACCGTGGTCAGCACAGATAAACATCTGTCCATCAACTTCCTTGATTGCTGCAACAGCTTTACCAACGCACTCATCAACAGCTTCCACTGCCTTGATTGCTACGCCTTCGATTCCTGTATGACCAACCATATCAGGATTTGCAAAGTTGACAATGATAACATCATATTTATCAGACTTAATCGAATCCACAAGTCCCTCTGCAACCTTGTAAGCACTCATCTCTGGCTGAAGATCGTAGGTAGCAACCTTTGGAGACTTAACAAGCAATCTCTCTTCGCCTTCATTTGGTTCCTCAACACCACCATTAAAGAAGAATGTTACATGAGCATATTTCTCTGTCTCTGCTGTACGCAGCTGCTTCAAGCCATTCTCTGCTAAGAACTCACCAAATGTATTCGTCAATGCCACCTTGTGGAATGCAACGATTGTATTCGGAATTGTTACATCATACTCTGTGAAAGTCACATAAGTAAGTGGAATAAATCCGTTCTTTCTCTCAAAGCCATCAAATTTATCATCACAAAATGCACGAGTAATCTCACGTGCACGGTCTGGACGGAAGTTATAGAAAATAACGGAATCATTTTCCTTAATCGTCGCAACCGGCTTGCCATCTTCAACAATAACTGTAGGAAGAACGAATTCATCATTCTCACCCTTATCATAAGACTGCTGTACTGCACAAAGTCCACACTCAGCCGTCTCACCTTCACCAAGTACTAAAGCATTATATGCTTTCTCAACTCGGTCCCAACGATTGTCACGGTCCATCACGTAATAACGTCCCATCACGCTGGCAACCTTACCCACACCGATCTCGTCCATCTTCTCCATCGCAGCTTTCACAAAATCCTTACCAGAAGCTGGAGGTGTATCTCTTCCATCTAAGAAACAGTGAAGATATACGTTCTTAAGTCCGTTATCCTTTGCAAGCTTTAACAAGCCGTACATGTGCGTATTGTGACTGTGAACACCACCATCCGACAACAAACCAAACAAGTGTAAATCCGAGCCATTCTTCTTGCAATTTTCTACTGCCTGCAGAAGTGCTTCATTCTGGAAAAAGTCCCCGTCATCAATTTCCTTGGTAATACGTGTCAGTTCCTGGTATACAATGCGTCCAGCGCCCATATTCATATGTCCAACTTCCGAGTTACCCATCTGGCCCTCAGGAAGTCCTACTGCCATACCACTAGCCTGTCCTTCAACAAATGGACAAGTCTTCATCAATTCATCCATAACAGGCGTCTTCGCTTCTGCTACGGCATTTGCCTCTGTCTTTTTATTCAATCCATAACCATCAAGAATCATTAATACTGTAGGTTTCTTACTCATTTTATAGTCTCCTTATCAATCATTGTTATTCGTTATCAAACGTAGACATCATACCACTAAAAAGCACGTTGTGTCAACGGTTGGGGTGAGCATTGAATTCTTGCATATACTCCCACGCCTTCTCTACATTTATATGGAATTTGTCTACTAGTCGATTCACTGTCTCTTCTTCTGTCAAACCGAAATCACGACATATACTTATAACGCCTTCTGCCTTTCCTTCTGCCTTTCCTTCCATTTTACGTTCTTCCATCAATTCTTCCAGTGCTGTACACATATCAACCACCTCACCTTTCGATTTTTCTTTCATTTTCTTTACCAATTCTGGTGCATTTGCTGCCACCGCTGATGCCCACAAAGTTTCTACATCTACTATCTCTTCTGTATGTGTATTCATATAATTCGTCAATGTCTCTTTATTCTTTAGTGCCTTCATGATATCAAAAAACTTCGATACTTCGGTATGGAAAACACCCTCCGCTTCCACTTCTCTTGCTTGTATCAAGTTGAGTCGATAGTCACTCACAAAGTTTGTGAATTCTTTTGGCATATCCATCATATCATGAAGTCGGATTGGTCCATCCCAATCTTTTTCTCCATAGTAAATCACTAAGGTTACGATCGGCAGAATTCGGTCTGTTTTCTTCATGCCTGAGAGGAATTCATCACTATTATCAAATGCTACTGTTCCCTCCAATTGGTGCCCTGTTTGAATTTCCTTGCACTGCCTGACGTAGCCAAGCGAATGATTCAACATAACTCTCACGGGCATCGCATAATGGATGTGATCTTGATTCTCTACACCTAGTATTGCAAAAACCATTTTGTTTTTTACAATCTTCACAACATCTGCGTACCTTGTTAGTGAATACACCTCACCATCTTTCACCTTCATTGTGGTTGCTAATGCCGTGTCTGAATCCTGTAAATCCTCTTTTGTAATTACTTGTTTTCCATCAAACAATACACCATTAAATAAATCTGCGAAGCGGTGTTTGGCTGACCAATACTCTTTTAATACGTCGTCACTTTTGCGTTTTTTCAATAATGTTCCCCCTATTCAATTTTGAATGGCAGGAATTCGCTTAGATTCCTGCTTAAACATTTGGATATTAAGCATAGAATCTGTTCTTGAAAGTTAGAAATTACTTATGAAATAGAATTTTTGATTTATGCTTGGTTGAATTGTATCATGTTTTTTTATGTGGTGCAAGTGGGGTTTTGATATTTATATATATCACTTCCCCACCATTGATTATATGTCACTAAATCACAATAGCAATCACAGATTACACAATCCTGATGTGATTGGAATTTCAGATCCCGATATATATTTTGCTTTATCCGACAATAAAAACTCAACCAAATAGCTCACGTGGATTGGTTCAATCAGCCCAAGTCCTAAATACTGTGAATTGCCAATTATTTCCTTCTCTTTCAAATCATCAATAAGTGGAGTGTCTACATATGCAGGTAAAACAGCATTAACACGAATCTTTCTTCTCATAAATTCTTTTGCCATAACCCTAACAGCTCCATTAACTGCAGCTTTTGAAGATGAATATGCACAAGTTGCAATCTGACCCATATGTGAAGCTGTTGATGAAATTGCCACAATACTCGCTCCCTCATTACTGTATTTTTTCATACTAAAATATTTTCCCAACTCAATAAAGGACAAGTAATTCACCTTGACAACTTTTATCACATCGTCCATGTCAATTGTGCGAACTTGATTATCTATCGTAATTCCCGCACTATGAACCATGCCATCAAGTTTAATATTTTGTTCCTTGCAAAAATCAAAAATGCTTTTTATATCCGAAATATTTTCCAAATCATACGCCATGATATACGATTCATTAGGAAGCTCTTTTTGCAATTCCAGAAGAACACTTTCGCGTCTTGCAACAAGAATAACAGTATAACCACATTGTGATAAATACTGTGCTACACTTTTCCCAATTCCTGAACTTGCACCTGTTACTAAAATACTTTTATTCATTATACCTATCCTTCCATTATTCTAAATAATTCGAGATTTTATCAATCTGTTGACGCTCATCTTCTAAAGAAACTGTATTATCTAAGATAGCTTTGATTCTTCCTGGATTTGACTTCATGATAACAATTCGATCTGCAATACGTATTGCTTCTTCAACATCGTGAGTTACAAAAACAACAGTAATATTCTGTTTCTTACATTCGTCACGTGTTAATGTCTGCAACTTCTTCCTTGTTATCAAATCCAAACTGGCAAATGGTTCATCCATCACCAAAACTTTAGGTTTCATTGCTAGAGCACGAGCCAAAGCTACTCTTTGTTTCATTCCGCCAGATAGCTGTGCCGGATAACTCTTTGAGAACTCCTCCAGCCCAACTTCCTTAATAATCTCTCTTGCAACACGTTTCGCTTCCGCCTTTTCCTTCATCTGCCCAATTGCTCTGAGTGGATGAACAATATTGTCCTCTACCGTTTTCCATGGTAATAACTGATCAAAGCCTTGAAACATCATCAAGACATGTTTCGACGAGCGCATATATGGTGCACCCTCTAGTAACACTTGACCATTTTCTTGTTGCTCTAATTGAGTAATAATTCTCAGAAGTGTCGTTTTCCCGCATCCAGAGTGACCAAGAACAGATACAATTTCACCCTCTACAATTGATAAATCAATTTGTTTTAAGACAACTATTGATTCTTTTTGCAACGGATAACTTTTATCGATATTAGAAAGTTCTAGAATTGGTTTTGCCTTACTCATAAGCCACTACCCCACTTTCCAATCGTTTTCTTTTCAATAATGCGAAAAAATCCCTGTTCCATAATTAGCCCGACTAAAATAATAACAAGAACTCCAACCATTACATTTGTCATATTAGCATATGCTCTATTCTGATAAATATAGTAGCCAACCCCTCCTAGAGACCCAATCATCCCAAATACCATTTCCGCGCTAATCAATGCGCGCCATGCACGGCCCCATCCAACTCTCAAACCAGAAATAACATATGAAATAACTGCATTTATATAAATATCTGTGAACATTCGGAATGGACTAAGGCCTATATTTATCCCCCATTCCCGGTACACTTGAGGTATCGCTTTAAAACCGGTAAGCAAGTTCGTCACCAATGGCCATAGTACTCCATGAATAATCAAAATCAACATTGCTCCATCTCCAATACCAAACCACAGCATAATCAATGGTAAAATTGCAATGCCTGGCAGAGGATTCATAACCGTGCAAACCGCAGCGACAAAACTTTCAACTATTTTGGAATATATGCATAGAATACTTGTCACAATAGCTAACAAAAAGCTTAATATCATACCACCAAAAACAATATATAGTGAATTTAATATCTGATATCCTAGTTTCCCATCTATGATTTGTTGCGCCATCTGTCTCGCAACCCTGGTAAATGGTGGTAAAACATATGAGTTTACCAACCCCAGTTGCGTTACCATCTCCCATACTAGAAGAATTACAAGTATCCACAAAAGAGTCTGACAACGTTTCACAATCTGATATACCTTATCCATGCTCTCACGAATCCTTTTCTATATTTTCATAATTAGGTAAATCAACAAATTTTTCTGGTTTATTTTGTAAAATTTTTGCATCATATAAAAGTTGAGCTAATTTATCATAATTCATGATTTTGCTAGATGGTGGCATCTTCTTAAGTGTCTCTTCAATATACTTTCCTTCAACGCCAAAATCATCTGATAAAATTTTTACTGCCTTTTCCGAATTGTTGCTTATATATGCAACAGCCTCATTCATTGCTTTTTTATATCCATCAAGAATATCTTTATTTTTATTTGCATAATCTTCTGTCACAATCGCAACTGCTGAATTACCATACTTTGGAACCATATCAGACATATCGGCAATCATCGTTAAATCATCTAGTTCGTCTGCTTTAATTTTATTTGGAAAAGAAAAAACAGCCCCATCAAAGTCGCTTCCCGATGCAAGCGATGCCAGTGCATCTGCGGCCGGAATTGGGGTGAGACAATGATCAAATTTTGTTGCATTATTTGTTTTTTCTAAGGAATAAGATAATAAAGCAGTGTGTAATGTGGTTGCTCGATTGGTAATTGCAATCTTACTATTCTCACTAAAGTCTTCAATTGATTTAATAGACTTATTATTGCTGTATAGATAAATCGGTGTAGCACCAACGTTATTAACCAGCGCTAACGGAATATCGGAATCTCTTGACATAATATATGTCATCAAAGCAACACCACCACCCATATCAATATTATTCGATATAATGGAATCTCTTATATCCGGACCTGTCTTTATCTCCTGATAGGACACTTCCACATCTTTAGGAAGATTTTTTTCTAACATCTTTTCCTCTTTCGCAATAACCAGTGATGCTGCTGAGTATACATTGGCATAACCAATCCTTAGTGTCCTTTTTTCCGACTTACCACATCCACTCATTGAAAGTATAGCCATCAATAAAAGACATGTAATTACAACTATTCTTGTTTTCTTTTTCATAATATCCTCGTTTCCGAGCGATTGATTTGCTAAGGAACGCTAATCGTATTCGCTCATAACCAATTAGTCCTGTGAGTTATTGAAATATGTTTATAAAGCTTTCCTATCTACCTTCCCATTAAATGTACGTGGAAGTTCTTCAATCACTTCATACCTTTTAGGAACTCGCGAGAATTCCAATTGTTCTTTCATAAACGAATCAAAACTTCTCTGCTCAAACTTCACTCCTTGCTTCATGACCACAAAAAGTTTAGGAACAGTTCCTAAAATTCTGTCTTCATAAGCAATACAGGCACACTCAATCAACTTATCTGACGAAAGAGCCGCCACCTCGATATCATGTGGCGCAACTTTTATTCCACTAACATTTATAATATCATCTGCTCGTCCAATCAAAAAAACGAATCCATCTGAATCCATATATCCCAAATCGTGAGAATAGTATTTATCATTCTCTAATACTTGCTTTGTCAATTCTTCAGCTTCCCAATAGCCGTTCATAACTAATGGTCCTTGCGCAGTAATATAACCCGGATTCTCTTTTGTTGCATTAACCTCTTTCCATTCATCATCAACGAAAAAAATCCTAGTATGTTTAGTTGCCTTTCCTATACAACGAGAATCCACTGGATTTTTCATATCTAGAAAGCAGGAACAACCAGCCTCCGTCGCCCCATAAGCATTATATAAATGAACTCCTGGGAATATTCTTCGAACCATATCCTTATCTTGGTCAGTCATCACATCTGCTCCAACTTCTATATAATGAAATTGATTCGCATAGCGTATCAACTTGTCACCAAGCACTCGTAGAATATATGATACCATTGCAGGGGAAGCTGTCATAGATGTCGCATGATAACATTCCACTGCCTCCATAAAATCCTTTAATCTTGTCATTCCATTCAGTATAATAGCCGTGCTCCCTGCATATATCGCTGTATACACTCGTCTCAGAGCATGTCCATGATTTAACGGTCCAGGAATGATTTCAACTTCATCCTTATCCTGTTGCTTTCCATCAATAATATTCTCAGTTACTGCTGTGATTGCTTTGTGCGATAACAAAACACCTTTTGCACGACCTGTTGTTCCAGTAGTAAACATCATATCACCAATATCGTCTTGATTTGGGAAACTATACTCCACCAACGGTTGTATCTGATTCTTACTATAATTTTCAGAAATAAAGATTACATTGGAATCAATCTCATCTCGACATATGTTAGAAATCACATGCGTTGCCTTGGTATCCTCAATAATCTCTTTTAATCTTTGTATTGGTATGTTTTTTTCTACAGGTACAGCAATTGCATGAAGCAAATGTATTGCCAAAACAGATATTATATGAGAAACCGTTTGGGTTGTATGAAGAATCACTGGCTCATATTCCTTAACCCCTTGCCCCCGAAGAAAAGAGGCATTCTTTAAAACGTCATTCCAAAGTTCGGAAAATGTCACAGAAATTGTTGAATCTCTAAGACAAATTTTGTCTGGATACCCCTTAGCATGAACGAAAAGTGATTCTACAATAGATTTATACTTCATTCAATCATTCCTTTTAACTAATTTTTCTAAAACAATAGATTTCACTGCTTCATACGAATCCATTGCAATCATATCATCTGCTGATAATACAATATGAAACACTTCTTCTAATCGACTCATCAAAACAATTTGTCCATAAGAATCCCATTCTGGCATATCACCCGGTTTTAAATCGGATTGAAGAAGATAATTCTCATCCAAGCCTAGTGCTTCTCGAAACACATCATCAATCTGCTCTTTCATACTGTTCCTCCATCTAATCTCTCTTATCGGTAAGCAACACTGGTAACACTTTCATATTTGTTGCATTTATCATAATATTTCCCCATGATAGTCCACTTCCATATCCACAGAAGAAGATTTTTTGTTTCTTTGAATCATCAAATCTTTCTGCATTGTGACTCATCGTTACTGCGATTGAACTACCACCAGTATTTCCATACTTGTCATAACTAATCAGGACTTTCTCTGGTGGTAATTCACAAAAATCAATTATTTTATCTAAGATATACTTTTGAGCCTGATGAATGACAAAATAATCAATCTCATTTTTATTTATATTACAATCAATGAAAAATTGATTAATACTATCTACCACTTCTGAAATGGCAAATTGAAACACTTCCATTCCATCCATCATAAATGGTTTGTCTTTTTTTTCTCTCATCATAATACTGCGTCTCGAACCATCTGAGTACATGTCACAATTTATACAACCTTGTTCAACCGTCTCAAGCCCAATAGCCGATGCTGCATCTCCGAAAAGTGCCGCGGTTGTTCTTCCATGTTGATCAATATCAGCATTAGGAGTACCAGCAGTCAAAACTAGAGCTTTCGTACCCAAAGGCGCACTTTCTAAAAAAGCACCTGCACTCTGTACTCCAACAATAAACGCAGTACATGCAGCATTCATATCACTCACAAAGCATTCTCTGTTAAGGCCTAACCTATCATGAATAAGAAATGCCGTTGATGGAGTAGTAAACATCGTATAAGAAGATACATAAAACAAAAATTTAATATCTTCTCTTTTCCATTCAAGACTCGCCATCATTTTCTCTGCTGCTTGACATGCCAAATCCACCGCATTCTGTCCATCAATACAATAACTTCTTGATTTGATTCCGGTGGCGCTTATTTGTTTCTTAGCAACTTTTTCTCCAACCATCTTAGTCAAATCTTTTTCATCAAAAAAATGATGCGGTGCCGCCGACGCAACACCTGAAAGCTCCACTCGATGATATGTTCTAACCATATAATTTCTCCTTTTAAGTGTCAAAACGCTCCTGCCGAAATAGGAATGCATGCACCCGTAATATAATTAGCACGATCTGATAATAAGAAATCAACCATATAAGCAATCTGAATAGGAGGAATAAACCCAAGGGGTTGAACCCAAGTACCACTTTCCTCTCTTTCCTTTACGATATCTAAATAATTTTCCATTTCCTGCGTCATAACAGTCGCAGGCATAATTGTATTTACTCGAATATTTCGCTTAACAAGTTCCTTTGCAATAACACGAGCACTAGCATTTAATGCCGCTTTAGAAGCTGAATAATTACACATACCTGCATCACATGCATCTGCTGACATAGAAGATATCGCAAGAATACATCCATTTTCATTTGAATATCTTTTGCTACCATAGAACTTACACAATTCCGTAAATGCCATTGTGTTCAACAAATACATCTGCATCATATCAGAAGCAACATTCATTCGAAGTGAATTATTAATATATGTCCCAGCACAATGTATCATCGAATCTAACTTCAATTGTCTGCTCTTGCATTCAGAAAAAATATTTTCAATTTGCTCTAGTTGTGTCAAATCACATACAAAATAGCATGAATTCTCTTCTCCGAACTCATCACGCAGTTTTTTTAACCTATCTTCATTCCTTGCAACCATGATAACATAGTATCCCTTCTCATAAAGATACCTTGTGACAGTTTCTCCAATTCCTCTTGTAGCACCAGTTATCAAAACATTCTTTTTTTGTATCATGTTAATCATCCTTTTGCTGTTTAATTCGCAAAACAGTTTTGTCTAAATATCTTACTTTATCTGACAGAAAAAACTCAGTTGTTTCTGCCAAGACAAAAGCTTGCCTTGCGCCTTCTGCCTTATTCTCATCAAAAACAACCTCTCCCCACTCCTGACCAGTACCAGACATATCCGTAAAATACAATTTACTGTCATCAAAGACAATTGTATTGCAATGGCATATATCGGGCGATTTTCCACTATCGTTATATTCATTTTCTCGAACCAAACTCAGCACAGCACTATCCGTTTTTAATAATTTCTTTTCTTGCAAGCTATGAATCAGTGAACTGTACGCTTCAACCGTTTGATGACAAATTAATACACCATTTATACTTTTATAATTAATCATATTAATTGCAGCTTCTATCTCGTTTTCGTTCGAAACTACCGTATGGTCATAAAACAAAGAATTCTTCAACTCATCTAATTTCATTTGATCATTTCCATGAAGAATTAATCTGGCAGATTTATTATCCAAATACCTTGCCATATATATACCAACTTCTGTATCTGCATTCAGAATCAAAACTTGTCTTCCAAATAACTTCCGACGTTCTTTTTTACCTAGGTCATCAAACTCATTGGTTTCAATAATTGGCAATATATTATTGCTCGGCACCAAAGCATATACGCTTCCCCAAGACAAGCCCACGCCAAAACCAGTCATCAACAATCTAGTTTCTTCATTCTTCTTCAGTTTGTCAACATTATGACAAACTGAAATAATCACGGATGTACCCGATGTATTACCAAATTCTTCGATGGAGCGCAATTCCTTTTCTTCGGGAATGTCCAGAGTCATTGCTAAGTTGTCTAAAATAAGTCGTTGTGCTTGATGAAACACATAATAATCAATCATTTCTTCTGATAAATTAAAATGTTTGCGAAACAAATCAACACTGTCTGCCACATCATTAATTGCAAAATCAAACACTTTTTCTCCATCCATCTCCATGGGAGCACTCAGAAATGAATGAATTGCTTCATATCCGCTTCCATTTGACTCGTTCTGATAATAAACCTTAGAGTTATGGACACGTTCCATTGCAACAGCTGCACCGCCTGAGCCAAACAGCAAACGATCCGCAATGACATCTGCATTATAGTCGCAGCTTGGTTTTAACATCGTTCCTGATGTATCACCAACAAGCAATAATGCTTTTTTCCCATACTCCTCTTTTTCAAGAAGAGAACCAACTATTTGAACTCCATTATCAACACTCGAGCAACCCAAGTTCACATCAAATACAACACAATTTTTAGATAATCCTAATTTCTCTTGAACAAAAAAAGATGTTGAGGGCACACGAAATGTCGGACTTTGCGTTACTAAAACAAGAATACTAATGTCTTCTTTGTTCCACTCAAGATGTCTAATAAGCTTATTTGCTGCAGCACAACACAAGTCAGCTGTATGCTGTCTGTTTCTTGCAACACGTCTCTGTTGAACCCCTGTTAAACGTATCTGTTTTTTAAGTCGTCTCTTTCCAAGAATGTCTTCATATGCATCATTGCATTCAACGAATTTTGGAACAGCAGCTGACATACCTTGTATCTTAATGCCATTCAGTACTCCAATCATGTCTTTCCCTTTCTATCGTTCCTATTGTAGATAATCACATATGTCCGACACAGTAACAAACCCACGTATCTCATCTGTGGTCAAGCGTTTTTCAAATCTCTTTTTAGATATTGCCATAAGCGACAATTTTGCTAACGAATCCCACTCCTCCATATCATCTAATACCATATCAAGTGATAACTCTCCCTCATCATAATCCATAATCTCTTCCAATAACTCAATCTTTTCTTCTACAGTCATTTTTCTTTCTCCTTTTCATCTTTTACTAGGTCGATCCATATCTCCATCTCCTCGGAAAATACAGATTTTATCTTCTGGTATAATTATATTAATATCCACATTTTTTTGTTCAAATGGTTCAAAATATTGTGGAATAATATTCACATCATCTTTTCTTACTGAGAATCCTGCCCTTTTCATAATATCACTACCAATCCCATAGCAATAAAAGTCAACATACTCATATTGATTTCTTTCAATAAGTTGTTCTACCCCTTTGCCAATCTGGGCAAGGCACCTAGTATCTCCTACCACATCAATCATTTTAAGTATTTTTGTATGCATACATTCTACTTCCCGACAGAAAATAAAGGTTTCCATCTGATTGCAATCCTCTTCTATGCCATAACACTGATATTGATATATCGGATGTTCAAAATAACGATGCAACAAATATCGTTTACTTTTATAGGGACGATTTTTCTTAAGTATAGTTTCTGGGATGTCTCGGCAAAACTCTTCTCTTGTTAATTTCTTTAATCTAATGTCGGACATTTCAAACGGAAGTATCTCTTTTTGGGAAATACATGCCACCTTATACTCATCCTGATTTCTCAAACGATAGTATTGCGTCAACTGTCCTGTTGGTGCTCCCAATATATTATACAATTTAACTGCACGCCGGTTTAATCCAATACCAATATGAATGCGCTCATGCATGAGTTCTTCACATTTTTTCTGTATTGTTACACCTAAAAAAGGATAATCACACTTAATCGTCTTCCAAAGGGATGAACCCATATCCGGTGTCACTTCATGATTATAAATAATAAATCCATATATTCCATATACCATATCCCCCTCTATAGCAATAACAAAGGAGCAATGGCTACCATCCACGTACATCCATTCAAAGAATTCTCGATCATTTGCCAATATATGATTTTCATTCCAATATTTTTTAATAAACTTCATTATATTAAAAACATCATCTTTTGTTGCTAAACGAATCACCATGGCTATTCTCCATCTACATCATGTTATTTCTTTGCAAATTGAATTGTACTTTATCATTATATAGTATTTGCTTTCCTTTATCAACTTATATATCGGTCTTTATATGCTTTTTCTTAAACATATGTAGCAAAAAATCCTCAGAATAGAGAGCCATTCAGCCATCTTCTGAGAACCCTATTCAAACACTATTACTTATTGTAAATAATAACTTTCGTAATTCACTTCTCCTTAATATAGTACAATATATTTTCGACACCTTATTTTCCCATAACTTTAAGAGAGCAAACAATGAAAACGTCCACTCTCTTAATCCTACCATAACTACCTAATTAACTCGGAAAGGAATTGGCAGCACATGCCTCTTATCTATTTTGATTTTCCATAATTGCCAAGTATTCGTCCTCTGTCATTCCCGTTATTTCACAAATCTCATCCCAAGGCATACCTCGTTGATACATCCTTGTGACTATTTCAACCTTACCTTCTGCTTTTCCTTCTGCTTTGCCTTCCGCTTTTCCTTCCTGTATACCTTCCATTTTACGTTCTTCCATCAATTCTTCCAATGCTGTACACATATCAACCACCTCACCTTTCGATTTTTCTTTCATTTTCTTTACCAATTCTGGTGCATTTGCTGCCACCGCTGATGCCCACAAAGTTTCTACATCTACTATCTCTTCTGTATGTGTATTCATATAATTCGTCAATGTCTCTTTATTCTTTAGTGCCTTCATGATATCAAAAAACTTCGATACTTCGGTATGGAAAACACCCTCCGCTTCCACTTCTCTTGCTTGTATCAAGTTGAGTCGATAGTCACTCACAAAGTTTGTGAATTCTTTTGGCATATCCATCATATCATGAAGTCGGATTGGTCCATCCCAATCTTTTTCTCCATAGTAAATCACTAAGGTTACGATCGGCAGAATTCGGTCTGTTTTCTTCATGCCTGAGAGGAATTCATCACTATTATCAAATGCTACTGTTCCCTCCAATTGGTGCCCTGTTTGAATTTCCTTGCACTGCCTGACGTAGCCAAGCGAATGATTCAACATAACTCTCACGGGCATCGCATAATGGATGTGATCTTGATTCTCTACACCTAGTATTGCAAAAACCATTTTGTTTTTTACAATCTTCACAACATCTGCGTACCTTGTTAGTGAATACACCTCACCATCTTTCACCTTCATTGTGGTTGCTAATGCCGTGTCTGAATCCTGTAAATCCTCTTTTGTAATTACTTGTTTTCCATCAAACAATACACCATTAAATAAATCTGCGAAGCGGTGTTTGGCTGACCAATACTCTTTTAATACGTCGTCACTTTTGCGTTTTTTCAATAATGTTCCCCCTATTCAATTTTGAATGGCAGGAATTCGCTTAGATTCCTGCTTAAACATTTGGATATTAAGCATAGAATCTGTTCTTGAAAGTTAGAAATTACTTATGAAATAGAATTTTTGATTTATGCTTGGTTGAATTGTATCATGATTTTTTATATCGTGCAAGTAAAAAACAACATCAAAAAAGCCATCTCATGATTTTGTCACAAGATGACTTCTTAGCTTACTAATTTACTTATTGTAATTAACAATCTTGCCAAAGTCTGGTTTCAGTGAAGCTCCACCTACAAGACCACCATCAATATCTGGTTTTGCAAGCAATTCAGCTGCATTACCAGCATTCATGGATCCGCCGTACTGAATACGAATCGCATCCGCAACTGTCTGATCATATACCTGTGCGATGCACTCACGAATCTTAGCACATACTTCTTCAGCCTGGTCAGAGGAAGCTGTCTCGCCAGTTCCGATTGCCCAGATTGGCTCATAAGCAATGACTGCTGTCTTTGCCTGTTCTGCTGTTACATTCTGGAACGCAATCTTAATCTGCATACGAATCCAATCAACATATATTCCCTGTTTTCTCTGAGTGAGTGTCTCACCACAGCAAATGATAGGTGTGATTCCATGTTCAAATGCTTTCAGGACTTTCTTATTAACAGTCTCGTCTGTCTCAGCGAAATATTCTCTTCTCTCAGAATGACCGATGATGACATATTTAACACCTAAATCAGTAAGCATATTAGGAGCAATTTCTCCAGTGTAAGCGCCGCTCTCTTCATAATACATGTTCTCGGCACCAATCTGAATATTACTTCCCTTTGCTGCATCAATAGCTACTGATAAGTCAATGGCTGGTACACAGAAAACCACATCTACATCATCATTTGCTACCAATGGTTTTAACTCATTTACTAAAGCAACTGCCTCGCTTGGAGTCTTGTTCATCTTCCAGTTGCCTGCAATAATTTTTTTACGCATTATACCGTTCTCCTTTTATTTGTATTTTTGTCGCCCTTCCACTTCCAGCATCTTGTCGCTTCGCGCCAATCTGCACGCGGGCTCTCGCCCCTTCCACTTCCAGCATCTTGTCGCTTCGCGCCAATCTGCACGCGGGCTCTCGC
>CAZUGH010000006.1:50353-52040 GCA_964619785.1 uncultured Lachnospiraceae bacterium
CCGCTAAAAATACAAAAATCCAGGTGAAAGACCGTGCAAGCACGGTTTTCCCTGTATTTTTGCATTTTTGAAGTGCTCAATGCCTTAGCGATCGTTTGCGGCTGCTACTCCTGGTAATTCTTTTCCTTCTAGGAATTCGAGGGATGCTCCACCACCTGTTGAGATATGTGTCATCTTGTCACCGAATCCTAATGTATTAACTGCGGCTGCGGAATCTCCACCACCGATGATTGTTACTGCATCTGTATCAGCAAGTGCCTTTGCTACAGCAATTGTTCCTTTTGCAAAGTTTGGCATTTCGAAACATCCCATTGGCCCGTTCCAAACTACTGTCTTAGCATCTTTTACTGCATTCGCAAACATCTCAGCTGTCTTAGGTCCGATATCAAGTCCTTCCCAATCTGCTTCGATTTCACCACGTCCTACTACTTTGAAGTTAGCGTCATTTGAGAAGTCATCAGCTACTACTGTATCTACAGGAATCAGAAGCTTAACGCCTTTTTCCTCTGCCTTTTTAACCATCTTTAATGCATAGTCTTTATAATCAGCCTCGAGAAGAGATTTTCCTACTTCTTCGCCCTGTGCTGCCATGAATGTATATGCCATACCACCACCGATAATCAGGGTATCAACTTTATCAAGAAGATTCTCGATTACGGAAATCTTAGAAGATACTTTAGCTCCTCCAAGAATTGCTACGAATGGTCTCTTTGGATTATTAACTGCATTACCAAGGAAATCAATCTCCTTCTGCATTAAGTATCCAACAACAGCAGTCTTTACATACTGTGTAACACCTACATTTGAACAATGAGCTCTGTGAGCTGTTCCGAATGCATCGTTAACGAATACATCTGCTAAAGAAGCAAGGTCTTTTGAAAATGCTTCCTCATTTTTGGTCTCTTCATCACGATAACGTGTGTTCTCAAGAAGAACTACATCACCATCTTTCATTGCTGCAACAGCAGCTTTTGCATTGTCACCTACGACATTATCATCAGCAGCGAATTTAACTTCCTGTCCGAGTAACTCAGTCAGGCGCTTAGCAACTGGTGCAAGAGATAGCTCTGGCTTTGGCTCCCCTTTTGGCTTACCAAGATGAGAGCAAAGGATAACCTGTCCACCATCAGCGATTAACTTTTTAATTGTAGGAAGAGCAGCTACTAAACGATTCTCGTCAGTAATCTTGCCATCCTGTAAAGGTACATTAAAATCACAACGAACTAGGACTTTCTGTCCTTTTACATTGATATCATCTACAGATTTCTTATTTAACATTTTTGTTTCCCCTTTCGGAATAAAATTAAAGAGGTCCGGTCCAACTAGACCGGACCTCTTGATAGGTCATAATAGAATTACTGAAGCTCTGAGAAATACTTAATTGTACGAACCATCTGGCTTGTGTAAGAATTCTCATTGTCATACCAAGATACAACCTGTACCTCGAATAAATCATCAGCGATTGGAGCAACCATTGTCTGAGTTGAATCAAATAAAGAACCGAACTTCATTCCTACGATATCGGAAGAAACGATCTGATCTTCATTGTAACCATAAGACTCATTAGCTACTGCTTTCATTGCTGCGTTGATTCCATCAACAGTAACATCTTTACCCTTAACAACTGCTGTTAAGATAGTAGTTGAACCCGTTGGAACTGGAACACGCTGTGCAGAACCGATTAATT
>CAZUGH010000007.1:0-20213 GCA_964619785.1 uncultured Lachnospiraceae bacterium
ATACGCGTATGACATATCAATCACCTTCCTTTATCTATATTATACCACTTTTTTCGGTGATTTCAACACGATTTCTAAAGATTAACAGTTTCTTCATAATCACTTTTTTCTGTGATTTCGTTGTAACATATCCCGCCGTTTTTCAATCTCATTTCTATGTCAAACATCTTTGTGTACTCGTCATATAACTGATTGAATTCGTACATGCTTAATCTTCCTGCTTCTTTTTTGGTTTGACAATACTCCAAATTGGGAGCATCGTCAAACCATATTGCACGTAGCCTTCCCTTTGTCAACGCCAACTCTTCCTTTAGGATATTGACCATGTCCTTCAGGTGCTTATTCGCCTAATTTCACAATCTTGCTGGCACAATCATGCTCCTCACATGTGGCCTTGCCAGAGGCTGTACTGAAATCCATTCCCTGTGCGTCGACGAGCACTGTACTCTCGTCGGGGTATTTGTATTTGAGCGAGAAATGATACGGATTCGATAGGTTGGTACTAAGAGAACCGGACACAATCCATACTCCCTCCCCAGGTGCTATCTCCTTCGTACTGCTATTGTAAAGACAAGGGAGACCCAGATCCTCTGTTGCAACGTCCTGTAAAAGTTCAGCGGCAACACAGGTAACCACACCTCCTTGCAAATCCATGATTCGGTTCATCACCACATCATTACACATATAGTATAAAAGTTCCTTATCTTCCACGGACCATTTTGCCCAAAAGATTGGATTGGATTCTTTACTTGTGGTAGCGGAACCTGGATAGTGAGTTGTCTCGCAGATGTATCCTGCCATCGCCAATATTTTCTGCAGATTGGTCATATCTGGGGTCCAGATTTTTGCCTCTACCTGCCGTCTAACTTTCTTATACAATTCCCAGTCGTAGGAAGAATAATCGTCACCACTCGTTTCCCTTCCATTGGAGCCGATGTAGACATAGTCGATTATCTTACCGTCCTTCATCGCCATCAACTTGATAACACGCATCGCCGCCCCCGTGGTTATCGTTATCTTTTTGCCACTGGTCGCTAACACGTCCGTCGACTCTTCGGACCCGTCCCCCTTAAGAGGTTCCGTTACATATGCATCATATCCATAATAATATTTTTCAGAAATCATTGTAGCAGCCGAGGTAATCTCTACCTTTGGCTCCTCAGCCGTCTCGCCCATATCTGCAAACATATTCTGATATGCCGTAGGAGTCACATCTTCAACTTTAAATGTAATCTGGTTGTCAATCCATGATTCCGCAGCATCACAGTAAAAAATCATGGAGTAGGTGTTGGTTCCATCCTCATTTCTGCTCGCTTCCATATGACTTTTATACTCATAGTATGACACAAATCCAGTCGCATCAAATCCGTACGACAACGCATTTTCATTCACCACTCTGAGTTCACCCACGTAATATTTTATCGTTTGTTTGTGAGTGTCATTCCCTTGCGCCGACACATAGATACTTGTCCTGCCTGGTGCTAAAGCGGTTATGGTTCCGTCGGCATCGATTGTTGCAATGCCTTCATTTGACATGGTAAATTCCAATGCTGCGCTGGCACCCGTTACGTCGATTTTATTCGTCTCCCCCACATTTACAATTTTATCGAAAAAGTCGAATGTAAGATATTGGTCTGCCTTCCTAATCTCAAATTGCGTTGTAATCGTTCCTGTGTATCTTCCAATTCCCGTGACTTTGATGGTCGCACGTCCAATCGCAACATTGTTCTCGTAAGTCATCTTATAATCCCGCCCTGGACTCAAGAAAATATTGTCGCCATACACATTGGTCGTTGGTGTAATTGGACTGCCCGTGTAAGGATAAGAGGTGTAGCGCATATGTATCGACACACCAAGCTTGCTGATGTCCTTTTTTACACTGGTAGTGCCTTTTGAATCAGCAGAACTTTGCTGACTTGCAATCTGGATCTGAACACGTTTTACCTTACTCCATTTTCCAAACTGCTTTTTGGCGTTCTTGACTTTATAAGCACGGAGGCGAACATAATAAGTCCTCCCCTGAGTCAACTTACTTATGCTAGTTGTCGTCTTCTTGCCAGAAATGGTCTTGGTGATTCACCTTTGACTGTTTTTTCCATATAACCTTTATGGTTCCCGTCTTAGTGTTGGCAACAGACTTCACCACGGCTTTAGCAGGTTTACTCGCTGCATCCGCCTGTTCCTGATGAATGCAACAGCTACAGAGTAAAAGTGTTAAAATGATTATCATCTGTTTCTTCATGTTGTTCCTCCCAATTCCCGAAGGGTATATGTTTCATTCATTACAAACTATCCAAATCAACCATGGTTACATTTTCCAGTCCTTCTGTCATCACAGAAAGCTGGTGAGTGAACCCTTCTTTTGAAAATAAGAAATAGTAATCTGCTTCCCATCCCGTCTGTTCCATGCATTGAATCAGATCGTCAAATTCGTCTTCTGTCATCGGGTCCTGACTCCATTTGCAATTACCGATTATTATCTGGCCTTCATCACTTCGTGCAATCAATGGAATAAAGCCCTCTTTTCCATAGAAACTTCCAACCGTTGTGTACTCCATCGGCAGCTTCTTGTATTGATTCATTAAATCCAAGAATTCGCGACACACACGAACAAAACTGAGTCTCATATATTCATCGATTCCTGGGCTGATGTATTGGCCATAGAACTTTTCTGAGTCCATCCACTGCGCCGCTGATAGATTCGGAAAGATGAATTTATACCAAAAATGTAAAAAAGAATCCGAGATGCCATAGAGCCCCTTTTGAATATTCTCGAGTTTCTCAACTTCAAAGGAAAATATCTTATGTGCGACATCAAGTTGAATCAAGTTCTTAATATACACCGATATTTTGGCTCGGCTAAAACCTGTTCGCTGATACAGATAATTGAGCTTGTACTCATCCTCCGCCAACACAGTCAATATGGTGTTATAGATCGATAATTCCCGCAAATCCAGTTTCAGAAACCTAGCTGCTTCTTGTGCAAGAATTCCATCTCCTGTAAGAAATAATTGCTTGATATTGCCCTGAATGGATTCCTTCAAATCCCAATGATTCAGATATGCCGGCACTCCGCCTAGCAGCCCATAGATTGCGATACACTCTTCTGTCGTGCAATCTGGGAAACGACTAACCATCTCAAGGAATGTAAATTCTTTTAACTTGACAAAATTAGTGATTCTCATGGCGAGAGTCCCCATGGTCTTCACCATCTCATTTTCAACCCATTGAATGGAGGAACTACAGAGAATAAACATCACATGCTCGCGCAAAATATCCTCTGTGAAAAGTTTCGCCAAATCAACGAAGAAATCCTTATATCCCTTATAAATCTGGTCAAATTCATCTATCAGGAAACACACCCTGCCATCGCTCGTCTGTGCCATCTCCCGAATCGTATCAATCACTGGATCTAGATGAAGTTTCTGTTCTTCCCTCGCATATTCTCTGCCCATATAATACACATGAGTTTTGTCCTTCACAAACTCACGCAATAGTGTCGTCTTACCGATACCATAGCGCCCATATAATATTACCAAAGGAGGTTTGCTTCCTTGATATGCTTCATTCAGAATTGTTAATTCACGTTTTCTGCCAACAAACACTGGCCCACAACCTTTCTCTACATCTTGTCTGGTGCTTCAAATCCAAGTAAATCGATACAGGTTTCCATCACACTCTTGACTAAATCAAGAAGTGCTAGATAAGAAGCCTTTCTTGCTTCATCTTTCTCACCTAAGATTGTATTCTCATGATAAAAACGGTTAAATGCTTCTGCTAACTCATAGATAAACTGACAAACCTTATGTGGTGCCTTATCTGTGTATGCTGCCTCTATCATCTCGCCAAACTTCATCAAGGTAAGGTATAATGTAGTCTCACTCTCGCTAACAGGTGCAAGTAGTTTCGCCTGTTCGTCTATCTTGCCGCCCTCTTTCTCATACTTTGCAAGAAGAGACTTGATACGAACAATTGTATATAATAGATATGGTCCGGTATTTCCTTCAAATGACGCAAATCTCTCGAGGTCGAAAATGTAATCTTTTGATGCCTGGTTAGATAAATCGCCATACTTAATCGCTGCCAAACCAACCTGTTCAGCAATCTTTCTAGCTTCTTCCTCTGTGAAGTCACGACCAGTCATTTTACTATAAACCTCATCATTTACCTGATTTCTCAGAGCTTCTAATCTGAGAAGTCCACCATCTCTTGTCTTAAATGGCTTACCATCTTTACCATTCATCGTACCGAATCCAACAAAAGAAAGTTCAACATCATCACCAATCAGTTTTGCCTTCTTAACTGTACGGAATACCTGCGTAAAATGGAGTTCTTGACGTTTATCAACGACATAAATAATGGCGTCTGGATCAAAAAGCTTCTTTCGCTCAACAATTGTTGCCAAATCTGTTGTCGCATATAGTGTAGCTCCATTCGACTTAACAACGATACATGGAGGTAGTTCCTTCTTATCCGTAGGCTCCGTAACATCGACGACTAACGCACCTTCGCTCATATGTGCATAATGATTATCCTTTAAATAGGCAACCATATCCGGTATATATTCTTCAACATCACTTTCTTTTTTCCATAAATCAAACTCAACATCGAGCTTCTCATAGTTCTTCTTCAAATCCGCAATTGAAACTGTTAAAATATGATTCCATAGAGCACGACATGCCTTGTCTCCATCTTGTAACTTAGCAGTCGCTGCTTGTGCCTCTGCCATGTAATCTGGATGTTCCTTAGAATATCCACTCGCATAAGGATAAATCTCCTCTAAATCTGTCACCGTAAATGGTGGCTCAGTTGGATACTCCCCTTCAAAACTTTCATCAAAATAAGGAAGTTCTGGATGTCTGTGCTTCAGTTCTGTGATAATCAGACCAATCTGAAGACCCCAGTCACCTAAATGAACATCACCAATAACCTTATGTCCCGTATATCTTGCAATTCGTTTAATGCTCTCTCCGATAATTGCTGGACGCAAGTGTCCAACATGAAGTGCTTTGGCAACATTCGGTCCACCATAATCAATGACAATGGTCTTCACCTTCTCTGGTGGATTCAGGCCAAACTTCTCTTCTGTTCTCATTAAATTCGCCTGAGAAACCAGCAAATCACCACTAACTACAATATTAATAAAGCCAGGCATCACTGCCTCAACTTTACCAAAAGCGTCATCTTGAGCTAATTTCTCGACAACCTGATTTGCAATCTCAATCGGTGCCTTCTTATATGCCTTCGCTGCAGCCATCGCACCATTACACTGATACTGGCATAGATCCGGTCGATTTGAAACCGATACCATCGCAAACTTTTCATCATAACCACATTCGGTAAAGGCTACTACAATTTTTTCTTTTAAAATATCAATTACACTTTTCATATTTTCCTCCATGCCGGTACTTTTATTGTAAACTGTACCATTTATTCTATATGTTAAATCTAGATTTGTCAACAATGTATTCCACCATCTACGCACTAGATAACAGAATCTAACACCTGAAAGAACTCTTCAAATGTCTTGGAACAACACTCCGGATTCAGGATTTCAACTCCCTGAACCTGCGTTGCCAAGATGCCAAATGCCATTGCCATACGATGGTCCTCATATGTATGAATCCTGGCTGCTTTCATCTGACCTGGTTCGATGATGAGTCCATCTTGTTCTTCTATGCACTGAATTCCTAAGCGCTTCAATTCCGTTGCGGTTCCATGTAGGCGATCTGATTCCTGTCTCCGAATGTGTTCCACATTGCGAATTATCGTTCTGCCTTCAGCAAATGGTGCGATGGCGGCCAGCGTCATCGTTTGATCTGAAAAATCGCTCATATCAACGTCCACACCAACAAGCTTTCCTCGTTCTGGTCCAGTCACACGAATTCCTTCTTCTCGTTCTGTAATCTGACATCCCATTTTCTCTAATACCGCCAAGAACTTGATATCCCCTTGCATACTGTCATATCTTACATGCTTCACTGTAGCAGTGCGTCCGCTGATTGCTGCTAGCCCATAGAAATAACATGCCGCCGATACATCAGGCTCAATCTGATATTCCTGAGCCTGATAAGTTGATTTTTCAGCTATTTCATAGGTTGTATCGTCTAATTCGCGTACTATCACACCAAACTCTTTCATCATTTTCTCTGTGATTGCAACATAGGATTTTGCATTTCGCTTCCCACATAAACGAATCTGAAGTCCTTCTGGGCAAAGCACACCAGCCATCAATAAGGCACTTAAGAATTGACTACTTTCATCTATATTTAGTGAAACTTGGTGGGTCTTCTGTTTCTCCCAGCCACATATATTAAATGGAAAAGCATAGGGCTCTTCCTTGTATTCAAATGTAACACCCAATTCCTCAAGGGCAAGTAAAAGTGGTTTCATCGGTCGCTTCTTCATCTGCTCAGAAGATGTCACTTCATATCTTACTCCAGAGAGAGCTAACATCGCCGTGATAAAACGAGCGGCTGTGCCCGCACTACCCACATATACTTTTCGTTCTCCTGTCATAAGGTACTTTCTGCCACCAGTAATCGTAATGGAATGATTAATTTCATTTATTTCTACGGGGTATCCAATCTCACGTAACGCCCCCACAAACACCCTTGAATCATCACTAAATAGTGCTCCATAAAGAGTTGTCGTTCCTTCTGACAAGGCCGCTAACAGTAATGCCCGATTTGTTATACTCTTCGACCCTGGAACCGTGACAGTAAATTCCTTTTCTTCGCTCATCCTATCCCTCTCTTTACATAAACAGGGACCATGGGTATTCCATGGTCCCTGCAAATATTGTTATAATGAATTAACAGAAAGCTTTTACTTTCTTGTAGATACTATCTGCATCCAAACCATACTTTTTAACAAGTTCAACTGCTGGTCCAGATTCGCCGAATGTGTCATTGATACCAATCTTCATTACCTTAGTAGGATAATTCTCAGATAATGTATCACATACTGCGCTTCCCAAACCACCAATAACAGAATGCTCTTCAACAGTAACCATCTTACCAGTCTCTTTGGCTGCTGCTAAAATCAGTTCCTCATCAAGTGGCTTAATTGTATGAATATTGATTACTTTCGCATCAATGCCATCTGCTGCAAGCTTATCAGCTGCGATTAAGCACTCAGATACAGGAAGTCCGGTACACACAATCGTAACGTCCTTACCTTCACGAAGAACAACGCCCTTACCAAGTTCAAACTTATAATCAGCTCCATCATTGATAACAGGTACTGCTAAACGTCCAAAACGAATGTAAACAGGTCCCTGATGATCAAGTGCTGCTTTCACTGCTGCTCTTGCTTCAATATCATCTGAAGGATTCATAACAACCATACCAGGAATTGTTCTCATCAAAGCTAAGTCTTCACAGCACTGATGTGTTGCTCCATCTTCTCCAACAGAGATACCTGCATGAGTTGCACCAATCTTAACATTTAATTTTGGATATCCAATTGAGTTACGAACCTGCTCAAATGCACGTCCAGCTGCAAACATAGCAAATGAACTTGCGAATGGAATCTTGCCAGTTGTTGCAAGTCCAGCAGCGATACCCATCATATTACATTCTGCGATACCACAATCGATATGTCTCTCTGGAAATGCTTTCTTGAAAACACCAGTCTTAGTAGCTGCTGCTAAATCTGCATCTAAAACAACTAAGTTCTCATATTCTTTGCCGAATTCAGCAAGTGCATTACCATAACTTTCTCTTGTAGCTATCTTCTTAGCATTGCTAAAATCTGTCATAGTGATTCACCTACTTTCTCCAAATCTGCCATAGCCTGTGCGTACTGCTCATCATTCGGAGCTGTACCATGCCAGGATACCTGGTTCTCCATAAAGGATACTCCTTTACCTTTAACGCTCTTAGCGATAATGGCTGTAGGCATTCCTTTGCATGCTTTCGCTGCATCAAAAGCAGCTTTCAAGCTATCAAAATCATGTGCATCTGCTTCTACAACATTGAAGTTAAATGCTTTGAATTTGTCTGTAATCGGATATGGTGAATTCACCTCGTCGATTGGCCCATCAATCTGAAGACCATTGTTATCCACGATAACAACAAGGTTGTCTAACTTACGAGCGCCTGCAAACATAGCGGCCTCCCATACTTGACCTTCCTGAATCTCGCCATCACCTAATAACGTGTAAACACGATAAGAATCATTGCTCAGTTTAGCTGAAAGTGCCATGCCAACTGCAGCAGAAATTCCCTGGCCAAGCGAACCACTTGACATGTCTACACCTGGGATGTGCTTCATATCAGGATGTCCCTGAAGATAAGAACCTACATGGCGAAGTGTCTCAAGATCCTTCACTGGGAAGAAACCTCTCTGTGCCAATGTAGAATAATAACCTGGTGCTACATGACCTTTTGATAATACAAAACGGTCACGATCAGCTTTCTTAGGATCCTTAGGATCCACGTTCATCTCTTCAAAATAAAGATATGTGAAAATATCAGCTGCAGAAAGTGATCCGCCTGGATGTCCAGACTTTGCACTATGTACAGCAGTCACAATACCTTTACGAACTTCATTTGCATTCTTTTTAAGTTCTAAAGTATTCATGTCTTAACCCCTTCACTATAATTTTTAACTGAATTATTCTCCAAATACAGCTCTGTAATCAGCCTGGAACTTAGCAATACCCTGATCTGTCAATGGGTGCTTTGTCATCTGCTCAATAACACTATATGGTACTGTTGCGATGTCTGCTCCAGCAAGAGCACAATCTGTAACATGAATTGGATTACGTACGCTAGCAGCGATAATCTCAGTATCTAAATCATAGTTAGCAAAAATATCAGCGATATCCTGAATCAAAGTAATACCTGGCTGTGAGATATCATCTAAACGGCCTAAGAATGGAGATACAAAAGATGCTCCAGCTCGAGCTGCTAAAATTGCCTGATTTGCACTAAAAATCAATGTTACATTTACTTTAATCCCTTCAGAAGCAAGAACCTTAGTTGCCTTCAATCCTTCTACTGTCATAGGAATCTTAACTACCATGTTAGGATGAATCTTAGCAATCTCTCTACCTTCTGCAATCATGCCCTCAGCATCTACAGTTGTTGCCTTAACTTCACCACTGATTGGTCCATCTACGATAGAAGCAATCTCTTTGATTACTTGATTAAAATCACGTCCCTCTTTTGCGATCAGGGATGGATTCGTAGTAACTCCACAGATTACACCCATGTCATTAGCCTTTTTAATATCTTCTACATTGGCTGTGTCAATAAAAAACTTCATGTTAATACCCTCCTGTTAATATATTTTTTCAACATGGTTCTATTATACAACTTATCATGGTATAATCTCAACCATTTTTTTAACTTATCTACCTTTTTTACGAAAATTTTTCGTTTAATTGAAACAAGTCTGCTTAAAATCCACTTTTACTGTACTGCGAAGTGCCATTCCTGAAGTAAATTCTTTAATTAACTTCCCGCTCGTATCATACTCACTAAATATTCCACCATCACCCGAACAAACTACATAATGAGTTCCAAACCACTGTCCACTTCCATATTTTTCAGAATAAGGCACTTTAAAATTACGAAATACTGTGAATGACTTTTTCTCGTCTTTCCATTGATATTCATAATAATACGACTCACCCTTTTTCGTTCGGTTGTTATTCAAAAACGACAAAGTGGATTTATCGCTGTTATAAAGCAAAAGATTAATCCCATCTGGAAGAGCATATTTTCCTTCCTTCTGATATAGTCGCTTGCTATATTTCGTATTCTTCCACTCACTCTTCTTGCCAAACACCGCTGACACCTTCGCAACAGTACTTGCAATATTCGATACTTTGATAACACTTGATGGCGACTTGCTACTTACAAATGCACTTCCATCACCTGGTACGGTGATACTCTGAGCATGAACCTTCTTATCAAAGGTCAATGTCTTAACCGCTTTCTGCGTACCAACATCAACTCGCGCTATATAGGAACGGTTCTTTTTCTGTGTAACCGCATATAGATTGCCATAACCGTCATAGTCAAAGTCCTTCATATTGCCCCAGCGCTTTGTCGAATAAACACCCAAAACCTGTCCGACAGAAGACACCTTCGTCAAACGATTCTTAGAAATCTGATAGTAAACATTATCGCCGTTTGCAACCATCCTTTTCCCTGCAGACTCTTCTAATAAAGTTTCTCCTCGAAGAATACCTGAATTGTCATAGCTTAGAACATAATTGATATCTTTGGGGAATACATGAAAAAGGCCGTTACTACACGTCTCCTCACTCACTTTTCCTTTATTCACGGTTAAACGTGCCGGAATATTGCTAGCTGGCAGTGTGGCGGCATAGGAAAATGTCATATTCTCTAACTCTTCTCCTTTATCTGAACAGAGAGTAAGAATGATATAATTTGTCATTCCTGGCACGAGACCACCTACCGTAAACTCATGTTTCTGCGACACATTGTCTTCCTGCCCATTATAAACCGTCCTCACGAAGTCTGGTATCGTCTCATCTTCCACCGTAATTCGATATTTCACTGACACTTTACGATTGGTCTCGAAGCAGAAATAAAAGGTGTTTGGATTGGTTCCATAAGGATTGTATGCAATCAGAGGCTCCTTAAAGGTTGGCTTCGTCCGTGAAGACAAACGAGTAAGACGATCATTGGCATTCTTCGACGATGCAATATCATAGACACTCGCATGGTCAAACACTAAAACATTTTTCCCTGCCCCATCTGTTAACAATGGTGTAGAGTTCTCTGCTGTCGAGAATATGTATGCGCGATTGTCTAACTGCTCACCGGATTCCTCTTGTGAAACATTGGCAAGAGCTGCTGTGTTATCCTTTTTCTCATTGGTCAACCAATACAGGATTCCCACTGTCGCTCCTGTTAGCAACACTAGTGTGATAATCACAGTACGTAATATTTTTTTCATTACCACTCACACCCTCTCATTGTTTTCCTCCTGTTTTTGAATCAATCAATTCCTCATATTCTGCCATTGGCATGGGTCTTGCATATAAGAATCCTTGTGCCATGTCGCAATTAACTTCTTTCAGATAATCGGCCTGTGCTCTCGTCTCGACGCCTTCACATATAACACTTTTTTGCAATTCCTTCGTCAACTCTATAATCTTGCGAATGATAACACGACTGACCTCTGACGTCTCTGTCTCATCAAGAAAACTCTTGTCCAATTTAATAATATCTACTGGCAATTCCTTCAATAAATTAAGAGAAGAATAACCCGTTCCAAAATCATCAATTGACCAACGAATTCCAACCTTCTTCAGCTGTTCCATCATGCTAAACATATCCCCATATTGATCAGAGAATAAACGCTCGGTCAACTCAAGCTCGATAAGCTGTGGTGGTGTCTGATATTTTAGTAAAATCTTGGCAATATGTGTCGTATAGTCACGCTTCTTTAACAATACGCGCGACTGATTAATCGATACTGGCAAACACTTTTTCTTGGCCTTTCTTCTTCGTGACATCATAATACATACTTGTTCAAGCATATAGAAATCAATCTTCTCGATGAATCCATTTTTCTCAAAAACAGGAATAAATTCATCGGGATAAATCATCGTTCCACCGGGACGAATCCATCGTACCAGTGCCTCAGCACCAGTAACCTCGCCAGTGATTAAACTGTATTTCGGTTGAAGGAACACTTTAAACTCTCCATCATCTAGTGCCTTCTGCATGTTCTTCTCAATGCGCTTAATCTGCTCAACATGGTGAAATACCTTCTGATCATAAAAAGCTACTCGGTTGCTAGCTGGAAAACGAAGGCTCTTTCGTGCCACATTCGCACGTTCAACCATCTTGTCAACACTAAGGGTAAAGTCATTAATCACAAAAATTCCTACACCTAGTTTCAAAACCGCATCTGGGAATTTTCCTTTAATCGTTTTATCAAAACGATCACATAAACTACGTGCAAATTGCTTGAGCATACTCTGTGAACTAAACTCAACTAATAATAGAAAATGGTCCGCTACACTTCGACAGCAATAAATCACATTTTTCTCAATGCTTGTAAGCAGCTGTGATATTGATAACAATACCTCATCTGCCTTTTGCAAACCATATAAATTGTTCAACTTCTCAAAGTTCGTAATGTCCGTGTATAAAAGAGCGTACTGACTTCCTTCTTTCGTATGCTGCAAGAATAATTTCAGTGTCTCTTTAAAATAATCCAAGGTAAATAAACCAGTCAAAAGATCATGGTTTTCCTGATGTGTAATATCATAAACCATCTCTTTATACTGTCCATCTGATAACATCTGTTCTTTCTTGACCTGTGTGTTCTGCGTAACAGAAGATTGCACCGAACTAATCGACACGCCATCGCGATTGATGACACCCGACATCATAAAACGGAGATTCATATACTGAATATCTTTCTCAAAAGGCATTCTTAGAGCTAGTTCACCGGTCACGCAATAACAATCATTTGTCAATGCAAAGCACTCCACCCGTTCAACCTTCATCTCCGAGTTCTGTGGTATCGTCTTTAGTCGTTTCTCAAGTAAATCATGAAGCTCTTGCTTATTGTGAGCCACAAAATACTCTTCACTTCCATTCCATTTGACGGATTCGCCGATATTGGTTAATGCCGTATCTAAATCACGCTGTACGAATAGCGCATAAAAAATCTGAATTCCTACTTGTCGTATCTTCTCAAACCTGAGGTCTTCGTCAAGGACATGAATCTGCTTGGAATAATCCTGCACGGATATTCCCCCTTTCTAGTAATAATCCTTATCGATCCCATTTATCACATAAAGAATTTATCTGATCTGTAAATCTCGCGGCATCCTTATTGCTCATGCCTTCATTCTTCCGAATAACGGCTAACAATCTCTCTCCTGCAGCAAGCAAACGACGGAATACATCGCGTGCTCTGCCTGCTGCCACGTTCTTCTTCTGAATCGCAACTGGTTCTGCTTGATAAATCCATTCATTCGCAATCAAGTCATATTCCGAACCACTAAATGGCGCACCGGTCACAAACCCATGCTCTTTCTCTAGACATTCTGCAAAACTGGTGCAGACAGTATCTTCACCATGCACAACAAACACTCGCTTCGGTTTCTTCTCAAAGGCACTAACCCAATGAATCAATCCCGTCTTGTCCGCATGTCCGCTGATACCATCTATCTTAGCAATTCTAGCTCTTACATCAATCGTTTCACCAAATAGCTTCACTGTCTGTGCGCCTTCTAAAAGATTGCGCCCCATCGTTCCCACTGCTTGATAACCACAGAATACAATCGTACTCTCTGCTCTCCACAAATTATGTTTCAAGTGATGACGAATACGGCCAGCTTCACACATACCAGACGCGGATATAATTACCTTTGGTGCTTGATCAAAATTAATCGCTTTACTTTCATCACTTGTAATGGATAGCTTCAACCCCGGAAATCCAATTGGATTTATCCCTTGATTCACAAGTGCTCTTGCTTCTTCATCAAAGCAGTTCTCAACATTCTTGCCAAATATATTAGTTGCTTCGACAGCCAACGGGCTATCTACATATACTTCAAAATTCGGATTCGTTCGAATCATCTTATCTGCTTTAATCTTGCGTATAAAATATAATAATTCCTGTGTTCTTCCAACCGCAAATGCCGGAATAACAACATTGCCACCCTTCTCAAATGTCGATTCAATAATGGCAGCTAACTCGCCCACATAATCTGGGTGTTCTCCGTGAAAACGGTCTCCATATGTGGATTCCATAATAACATAGTCTGCTTCCTTCGTATAGACCGGATTGCGCAATATTGGCTTATTAACATTACCTATATCTCCAGAGAAGCAAAGTGTCCTCGTCTGATCCTTCTCTTTTGCAAATATCTCAATAGATGATGAGCCTAGCAGATGACCCACATCGGTAAAACGTATACTTACATCATCATTCAATGGAATGACTTCATTATACTCACAAGCCTTCAAAAGACGAATTGCATTCATCGCATCTTCCATCGTGTAAAGTGGGACATATGGTTCTCCACCTGCACGTTGTGCTTTACGATTACGCCACTCAGCCTCAAACTGCTGGATATGTGCACTATCGCGAAGCATAATAGCACATAAATCAACGGTAGCCTTCGTTGCATAGATTTTTCCTCGAAATCCTTTGGCATACATCATTGGTATCAAACCTGTATGATCAATATGGGCATGTGTTATGAGGATATAATCAAGTTCTGCTGGATTCACTGGTATCTCTTGATTCTCATATATATTCTCACCCTGCTCCATACCACAGTCGACGCATAACCTCGTATGACCTGTCTCTAAATAATGACAACTTCCTGTCACTTCATGATCCGCACCTAAAAATACTAACTTCATAAGCCAACCCCCCTTGTTTGGCGGCATCTTAAGCCTCTGTCGCCCCATATAATATAGTAAAAGTTTTCAAATTTCTATATCCTATAATTATACAATATTATTCCATACTTTTCAACAGTACAACATGGGAAACTGTTTACTTTTCTTAGAAAAGAATGTATAATATTTGTATTCAGACATTACAAAATTGATACTTAATAAATGGAGGTTCCTATGAAAGATAAAAGAATTGTTGTTGCACTTGGACGAAATGCGTTTGGAGAGACATTTCCAGAGCAACAAAAGAATGTTCAGAAAGCTGCTGTAGCCATTGCTGATTTGGTTATGGATAAATATCAGGTTGTTATCACACACAGTAACGGTCCTCAGGTTGGTATGATTCAGACAGCCATGACCGAGTTTGCTCGCCTCGATTCACGATACACAGTAGCTCCTATGTCTCTATGTGGTGCTATGAGTCAGGGATACATTGGATATGATTTGCAAAATGCAATTCGTACCGAATTACTAAACCGTGGCTTATTCAAGCCAGTGTCAACCATCATTACTCAGGTTCGTGTAGATCCTTTTGATAAGGCATTTAACCACCCAACCAAAGTAATTGGTCGATATATGACAGAAGAAGAAGCCAAAGCCGAAGAAGAAAAGGGCAATCACGTGGTGAAGGAAGAAAACGGCTATCGACGAATCATCGCTTCCCCTCATCCTGTTGATATTTATGAGATTGATGCGATTCAGGCATTATTAGATGCAGGTCAGGTTGTAATCGCTGCGGGTGGTGGTGGAATTCCAGTTCTCGAGCAGGGAACCAAGTTAAAGGGTGCCAGTGCCGTTATCGAGAAGGATTACACAGCTGCCAAATTAGCGGATATGGTAGATGCTTCCCACCTGATGATTCTCACAGCAAAAGAACATATGAATATCACAACAGACGATGGTAAGGAACAGCCAGTCGAGCAGATTTCCGTAAGTGAAGCGATTCAGCTCATTGACGCAGGTCACTTTGACCCAATCACGACACTACCTAAGATTGACGCTTCTGTCTCTTTCGTATCTGCCGGAGAAGGACGTCAGGCTGTCATCACTGCTCTTGATCATGCAATGGATGGTGTCAAGGGACGCATTGGAACAAGAATTCAGTAAAATCCATATAAAAAAGCCGCATTTATGCGGCTTTATTTATGTTCAAAATGTTGATAATCCTTCGAGTGCGTCCAATCTCCACCCCAGGTAAATCCATACTTTTTAAAAATCTTTACAATCTTGCTATGCGATGTAATCATCCATTTTGCATATTTGCCCTTGCAAGAATTCTTATTTCGATTCTGATACACCCTACCATTGGCAGGCGACACCTTGGATGCCGTAATATACGGATTAATCCTTGGATTAATATCAATCGCTAACCCATACGAGTGATTCGATAGTTTCTTCTTGCCGGCAATTCTACGATAGTTAAAAGCGGATGTATTATTCGCTGCCATCGACACATCATCCACACCACTATAGTCATCGACTAGCCTCATCCGTCCAATCGGATACTTCATCTTATACAACTCATAGAAAATCTTAACGGTTCTAGATGCTATCTTCTTGTTTACAATCAGTTCGCCGTCTTTAATATTTCCCTTGAAATCATAATGCTTCACTCTCACATATCGCAGGTCACCATACGAAATATAGGGATTCTTGCGATAAGTCACACCGGTAATCCGTGCTCTCGTATATGCGTCCAACTTGCTATAGGAAAATCCAGGTCGATATACTTTCGCAGATAACTCCTGGCTTTTCAAAATCAATGCCAAAAATGTTCCCACACAGATGCAAAAACTAATCCAAAATGTTCTCTTCATCCTCATCTTTTTCCACCAGTCCCTCAAATTGTCTACCTACATAATGTCTGGCACCAAACATCTGATATAGATAGAATAAGACAGCCGCTAAATTCACAACCAGATAGCAATGCATCACAGAAAAATGTCCTACAAAGGTTAAAAACACAATAAATATTCGACAAAATACGGATATGCCCCAGCCAAACTGTAAGCGCTTATTCGTCGAGCGATTTGGAAGTGCATCCGATATATCTACCGCTGTATAGATGATCAAAAATTCCATATACAACTCACAGACTGCTAATGCCGCATAAGTAGCGAGGACCGCCACTACCAACACCTTGCCATTCAGATAAAATGGTAATAAGCGAACTGCTAATGATGCTGCTGCAGTAAGAAGTACTAAGAAATATCCACCGATAAACTTCTTGCTTTGCTTCAACAACATACTAATTCCAATCAATAGAAATACACAGCCTACCACATCTGGCAAAATATCAATCGTCAGATGATCATTCACAATATACTTTGTGATATAGGTCTGTATCACATCACCAATTTCTTTTGTGTGTTGATAGGCTGGATAGGCAATCGGAGTAGCCACATGTATATCAACACCTGTAAAAAAAAGTCCAATTATGATAAAAATAAATCCCAACATAGATATCTCCAATCGTAATTTAATAACTACAGTATACATTATATTTTCTTTTTGTCAAAGATATGATACACTATGTCCATCAAGTAATAGGAGGCACTCATGGAAATCTATTCACTACAACAAACGAAACTTCAATTCACATGGCAAGAGCAAGATATCTCTGTCTTCCCTGTTCTTGTTGAGAGTTGTATGCACCCAGATACGTACCGTCTATATCCGGTTCACATAGAGGTCAATCGTGCCTTATCATCGGTTCACATCCATTCCCTCCAAGGAGAATGGACGATTTCCTACGACAAAATCCCTATCACATCTTCCAACTTTATACCAAAAAAGCCCCAAAGAAAGGGCTGTGATGGTAATTGTGATGTCTGTCGCAAGTGCTGTTAACTTTCAACACCTGCCAAATCTCGAAACACCTCTTCAGCCAGCAATAAGCCTGCTACTGCAGGCGCAAATGGGGTACTTCCTGGTATCTGTCTCTTGCTTGTCTCTTCGATTGAGTCTTCTTTTCTCGACACCGTTTCTTCTGTTGAATAGACTACCTTTAATGAGGTAATGCCTCTCTTCTTGCATTCTCTGCGCATCACCTTTGCTAATGGACACATCGTGGTCTTGTATAAATCTGACACCATAAACATTTGAGAATGAAGCTTATTCCCAGCTCCCATGCAGCTGATGATTGGTACGCCTACTTCTTTCGCTTTTTCAATTAACGTAAGCTTAGCTGTCACCGTGTCTACTGCATCCACAATATAATCATATTGAGTAAAATCAAACTGTTCTGCCGTCTCAGGTAGATAGAAGCATTCATGCGTATAAATGTTCACTTGGGGATTCAATAACAGACATCGTTTCTTCATTGCCTGCACCTTACTCTCCCCTACGGTCTCCACAGTTGCTACCATCTGGCGATTCAGATTGGTTGTACTAACCGTATCATTATCAATCAAATCAAGCGTTCCAACACCGGCTCGCGTTAATGATTCCACGACATAACCACCCACTCCACCAATTCCGAAAATAGCAACTCTAGCTCGCTGCAACCGTTTGATTCCATCCTCACCAATTAGGATTCTCGTTCTGGCAAATTGATCTAGCATCCTGTCCACATCCTATTCCTTCACTAAGTCTGCCCATTTGGCATCAATATAATTCCTTAATTCTTCTGGGTTGAGAATCACCTGGACGCCTCTCATCCCACCGCTTACTGCAATCCGTTCATATGTCAATGCAGTTTCATGAACAAAGGTAGGAAAATGCTTTTTCATGCCAATTGGAGAACAGCCACCTCGGATATATCCTGTTGTCGCAAGTAGATTCTTCATCGGAAGCATCTCTACTTTTTTATCACCAGCCACCTTAGCGACCTTCTTTAAGTCCAATTCACAAGCAACAGGGATACAACATACCATGTATCCCTGCTTCTCACCTTTTAAAACCAGCGTCTTAAATACTTGTTCCACTGGTTGTCCCAAAACCTGTGCCACATGAACACCAGACAAATCATCCTCATCCACTTCATATTCTACAGCTTCAAAGTCAAGTCCTGCCTGGTCTAGTAAACGCATAACATTTGTCTTGGTCTTTTTCTTCATCTTAGTAATTCGTTGCTCTTACCATGAAATATGATTGTGGGTGCTTGCAAATTGGGCACATACCAGGTGCTTTCTTGCCCACTACAATATGACCACAGTTACTGCATTCCCAAACAACATCGCCGTCTTTTGAAAATACCATATCTCCTTCGATATTGGCAAGGAGCTTGCGATAACGATCTTCATGCTCTTTTTCAATCTTGGCAACGCCAGCAAAAAGTCTTGCAATATCATCAAATCCTTCTTCTTTTGCTTCTTTTGCAAACTTCGCATACATATCTGTCCACTCGTAGTTCTCACCATCCGCAGCATCTTTTAAGTTCGTCACTGTATCTGGCATCTCACCACCATGTAACAACTTAAACCAAATCTTAGCATGCTCTTTTTCGTTATTGGCTGTCTCTTCAAACAACTTGCCAATCTGAACATAACCATCTTTTTTAGCCTTCGATGCATAATAAGTATACTTGTTACGTGCTTGTGACTCACCAGCAAATGCTTCTTGTAGATTTGCCTCTGTTTTTGTTCCCTTTAAATCGCTCATATAAAAGCCTCCTAATCTCTTCCTATGTTATGAATAGTTCCTATCTCTCAATATAACATTTCCTGACAAGAGTTACAAGTCTTTATCGTGACTCTTGGTAGCATTTTCTAAGCTTTGCCAATGCTTTTTTCTGAATTCGCGACACATAGCTTCTCGATATTCCAAGTTGCTTTGCTATTTCACGCTGCGTCACCTCTGGTTCCCCGTCTAATCCGTATCTCATTGTAATAATCTGATGTTCTCGATTCGTCAAAGCCGACTCCAAATACAGGCTCAAACGGCTTACATTTTCCTCGAACTCTAGTCGATCTGCTACATCCTCATCTGCCGTCTCTAGTATATCTAACAAACTGATATGATTGCCTTCCCCATCATCCATTCCGATCGGTTCATAGAGATAGACTTCCTTATTTTGCTTCTTATCACTTCGAAGCATCATGAGGAGTTCATTGTCGATACACCGAGAGGCATACGTAGCAAGTCTCACGCCCTTATCTGCATCATACGTATCAATTGCTTTAATCAATCCTATTGTACCGATGGAAATCAAATCATCTAAATTACGATTATTTGTATGATACTTTTTCACAAGATAGGCAACTAGGCGAAGGTTATGTTCAATCAGTTGATTCCGGGCCGTCCGGTCCCCTTCTCGACAGCGCCTGATACATTCACTTTCTTCTTTGGCACCAAGCGGTCCTGGAAAAGATTGCAATGGACTCTCACCTCATATACACATTTCTACTAATGTATGTGAGGGAGAGTCCAATTGTGCTTTTCCATAGATATAGTTAAAATCACATCAAAACATAAAGGAGCGAACTGTCTCGTAATCTGCTTCCGATAACTTATGTTCACAAAAACGATTCTTCTCGATTAAATATAAAATTCGATCATATTCATCAGGCTCAATGGTTTTAAACTTGGCTGCATTGGCGAACAGATCTTCCGGAGTCTAGCAAACGTTTCCTCTTCCACCTGCGAATAAGTGCTTGTATACGAACCATCATCACGAGTACTACAAATGATACTCTACATCAAATTGTACTCCCTTATAATACAACTAGAGCCATCAGTACCCATCCAGCATTGTTATCAATCAGTTCAATCACTCGGTTCATAAAATCCCACCTATCACTAAATATAACTACCTATATCATATCACAATGCTTTCAGCATTTACACTCTATTTTTTCTGCC
>CAZUGH010000007.1:20313-22304 GCA_964619785.1 uncultured Lachnospiraceae bacterium
AACTACCTATATCATATCACAATGCTTTCAGCATTTACACTCTATTTTTTCTGCCAACTCTGTTAGATATATATATCGTTCCATTTTCTCATCCAACACTTGTTCCTTCGCTTCTTTTTCTTGTGTTAGTTCATTCAGTTTCACAAAATCTGTAGCTGCTTGCATAATGCCTTCTTCTAACGATGCAATCTGCTCTTCTAACTTCTCAATATCTTCTTCAATTGTTTCGTATTCCTTCTGCTCAAGGTAAGTGAACTTAAGCTTTGTGGTCTTGGTCTTCACAGTTTTTTCTTTGAATTCTTTTTCCTCTTTCACTTCTTTTGCAAAGCCGCCGTTCTCCTCAAACCACTCTGAGAAGCTTCCCTCATACTGTTGAATCTGTCCCTCACCAACAAAGACTAGCAATCGATTGGTCACACGGTCTAGAAAATATCGATCATGCGATACCGTAATCAAGATTCCATCGAACTGGTCAAGATAGTCCTCTAGCACACGTAATGTCTGAATATCCAAGTCATTGGTCGGCTCGTCCAAAATCAATACGTTTGGTGCTGTCATCAGCACTTTCAAAAGTGCCAAACGCCTCTTCTCCCCACCAGATAATCTTCCAATCAAAGCATGCTGTAAGGTCCCATCGAACAAAAATCGTTCGCACATTTGAGATGCCGTAATATGTCCATCCGATGTCGGAATATATTCTGCCGTATCTCGAACACAATCAATCACTTTTTGACTTGGGTCAAGTTCTAAACTCTCCTGTGAGAAGTATCCCATCTGCACCGTTTCTCCCCACTCGATGTGTCCCTGGTCCGGTTGAACTTCCTGACATATCATCTTAAGTAGGGTTGATTTACCACAACCATTTGGTCCAATAATTCCGATTCGATCATCTCTTAGGAAAATGTAATCATAGTCCCTCAGCAATACATTTTCCCCGTAAGCCTTTGACAATCCGTACAGTTCTATCGTCTTCTTGCCAAGTCGCGAGCTCACACTACTCATCTCCACCTTGGCTTCTTCTGATATCTTTTCCTCATTTTTTAGTTCTTCGTAACGGTCAATCCTCGACTTTTGTTTGGTTGACCTAGCACGCGCACCCCTCTTAATCCATTCATATTCCTTACGTAGAATACTCTGGTGTTTTCTCTGTGTTGCCAATGCCATGTCTTCGCGTAGCGCCTTTTTTTCTAAGTATCCCTCATAGTTTTCCTCATAGGAATACAACTTTCCCTTATCAATCTCAACAATTCGATTACACACGCGGTCAAGAAAATAGCGATCATGCGTAACCATAATAAGTGCCCCACGATAATTTCTCAGATAGCCTTCTAGCCAGCTCGTCATATTGTGGTCTAAATGGTTCGTTGGCTCATCTAAGACTAGAATCTCACAGGTCGATAACAATGCGGCCGCTAGAGCAACCTTCTTACGTTGTCCACCAGACAATTGTTCCACCTTCACTTGGTAATCCTCAAATCCCAACTGATTTAGAATCGTCTTCGCATCTCCCTCAATGGTCCATTGATTGCCCTCATTTGCGTTGCGTGCAATTACATAATCATATATGGTTGTGCCTTCTTCGAAAACTGGGTTCTGTGGCAAATAATTAATCACAACCTGGTTGCCTTTAACCACATTGCCTTCATCCGCTGCTTCTAAACCTGACAGTATCTTTAGCAAAGTAGACTTACCTGTTCCGTTAATACCAATGATACCAACCTTATCACTATCTCCGATACCAAAATCAGCATGATCAAATAATACTTTATCCGTATAGGCTTTTGTCAATCCATTTATCGTTAATAAATTCATATGTGTCCTCATTTCTCAAATGCTTATTTCCTACTATGATAACTGAATGAAAGCCATTTTGCAAATCAATCAGTCACTCTTATCGATAGAAAACACTTGGTCCATATAGATCAGTCCGGCAAGAAATAATCGCATCACCTGCCAGTATCCAATCCCTGGCAATTCCTTTTCTAAAACCA
>CAZUGH010000007.1:22404-23914 GCA_964619785.1 uncultured Lachnospiraceae bacterium
GTTCATAAGGCAATGGCCAATCATACCCGTAGTTCGGGACTCCCATCGTTATCTTCTCGCGCGGTATCTCTGTCAATGCGTATTCAAAATCAATATCAGCTCCGCTATAACCTTTTTCCTGGATTTTCTCAAACACATGGTTGATTAGATTCTCACTACTCCCATTTTGAATCAACATCTGATGAATCAGGTTGTTATTAAACTGTCCATCTTCGCCAAATGGCGTCAACGTCAAAATAGCTTCTGTCCTCGCTGATGATGCGAGCAGAATCATCCAATCTTCTTCTAATGGTGGGGATATCAATTCTCCATTTACAGTGAAACCATATGAAAACACCGAAAGCTCAGATAGAAATGGCAAGGTCTCTTGTAAAATTTCCTGACGTATAAACGGATAAGCATACCCATTTGTCACCAATTCAGGACCGTTTCTCATCTCATCCACTTCTAATATCAACAAAGCCTGGCCAATCGTCAATTCGTAGGGGTAACGTAACTGATTTACATAGATAATAACATTAACATCCACGCCGTATTCTCGTGCTATCGAATCCACACTATCTCCCGCGTAAACCACATGAATTTGCATATAAGACACTCCAGCCTTTTTCATTTAATCTATGATGCAAGCGCAAAAAAAGAACCAGAAAAACGTGAATCGACCTCCCAAAAGTCTAATTATAACTCTAACTCTTGAAAGGTCGGTTGCATATCTTCTTAATCTAGTATTATTTATTTTTTCACGGTGACGGTAATCGTTTTCTTCTTACCATTTATCGTTCGAGCAGTAATCTTCACCTTGCCCTTTTTCACACCTTTTACTACACCGTAAGAATCTACCGTTGCCAATGCTGGCTTGTTACAAATCCATGTAATATTACCTGTTGACTTCGATGATGTCATGGAAGCTGTCAGGCACAAGCTTGCACCAACCTTAACAGTCTTTTTGCCAGATATCTTGACTTTCTTAGCCTTGACATCCTTCTTTACTACATAAACTGTCATCTTGGCAGTAGCTGACTTCTTGCCATTGTTGTATGAAGTGAGCGTAACTTTGAATTTACCTGGTTTCTTAGCTGTTACGACACCAGATGTCGAAACAGTTCCATACTTATTTTTCTTTGCTTTATATGTAAATGAATCTGTACAATCAGCATTTGTATAGTATTTACCAAGGGATAAGCTAGTTCCCTTTTTCAGATATACCTTCTTCGTGTTACCTGTGGTTGACTTAATTTTAAGTCCCTTAGCTGGTGACTTAACTACGACACTACAGGTAGCTCGATAATTATTTGCACCAGAAGCTGTAATTGTAACACTTCCCGCTTTTATTCCCTTAATTACACCGCCATTGACTGTGGCAATCTTTGGATTACTACTTGTCCACACAACAGTATGGTCTGCACCTGCTGGCTCAATCGTTGTTGATAGAGCAGATGTCTTTCCAACATCAAGTGTAATTCTTGTTTGAGATAAAACAAATTTAGTAATAGGAGGAACATAACCATCT
>CAZUGH010000007.1:24014-44295 GCA_964619785.1 uncultured Lachnospiraceae bacterium
TGTAATTCTTGTTTGAGATAAAACAAATTTAGTAATAGGAGGAACATAACCATCTTGTACTGTCAAAGTCACGTTGGCTGTTCTCCCCGAAACTGCACATTTCACTGTAATCGTTGCCTTTCCCGCTGCCAAAGTCTGTACAACACCACTATTACTATCTACTGCTGCAACAGCTGGATTCGATGACGTATACGTGCAGGTATCTGGATATCTTGCTGCCATCGCATCATGCTCTGGCTTATATGTCACAGTTGCAATAATCGGATAAACAGAACCAGTTGCAACTGTTGCACTCGAAGCATTGACTTTCAATGTATTAGCTGGAACACGAACACGAATAATGCATGTCTGTTCCATCTTTTCTGACTTAACATGTAATACCGTATCTCCTGCTGAAATAGGTTTAATTGTAACAGTAGATTTACCACCGCTCATTGCTGGGTTCGTATTTGATACCGTTGCAATATTACTATCTTCGATTGACCAAGTAATCTGATCCGTTGTATCCATTGCACCTGTCGGCGTATAGTTGGCTGTAAATGACTTACCTCCTGTAGCTGTAATGTTCATATACATTACATTTTGTGTTCCTTCCTCTACCATACCAGTAGCAGAAAGAGTCATTGTGTCTAACAGCTTCTCATTCATTACATTGACTGTACAGCTTGCGATTCTGCCTGTAGCCATCGCGGTAACACGAATCGTAACCCTGCCTTCTTTCATTCCTGTAACATATCCCGTATCTGGGTTAACCGTAGCAACATCTTCATCACTCGATGTAAACAGATATGGTTCACGATAGGAAGTGTCAATACCAGCATACTTTGTCTCATCATATTTAATTATCGTATCGAGTTTCAAATTCTCACCTATTGCAACATTTGCACTTGTCTTGTTCAGCTTCAACGACGTAGATGGTACGCATACCCTGGCAATCAAGGAGGCTGTCTTAGAAGGAGCTTCTACTTTAACCATCGCATCACCCAAAGCTAATGGTTTCACAGTAACAGCAGACTTACCACTCGTCTCTGTCGATGGCGAAACCTCAACGGTACCTTCTGGTGTAGCTGACCAGGACAACAAATCTGTTGTATCTGCAGGTGCATAACAAGCAGTCAACCTAGCCCCTACCGAATCTTCAATGCTCAAATACTGAACTTTACCTTCTGCACTAGAAATATAAAGATTTTTATTAGAAGTAATCTCTAATGTTTCAATCGGTAATGTTGTAACATTAATATCATACTTCTGTGTCATACTGATAACCAAATTATCTGCATTTAATTGCGCTGCATATAAATCAACTTTACCGATAACCTTAATCTTAGTTGAACCCAATTCCTTACCGAAAAGTGAAATTGTTGAAGAAGAATTAGTTACCTTAATTTTTGCATTATTATCATTGGTAATCAGGTTATTTGAAGGATCAGTTTCATCTTTCTCATCATCCGAAACTGTAAAAACTGTATTAGCAAAGTTTTTAAAGCAATTCAAGGTTAGATCGGTTGTTCTTCCATTAATAACATTCGCTCTTTCAACCTCTGTAGCAGGTTTTAAAGAAAGTTGATTGTTGTTATTAGCTGTTACTCCCGCAAATAAATTCGAAGCCCATGTAGCCGAAAACGGAATGGATACACTATCTAACATATAGCAGTTTTTAAACGCGCTCGTACCTATTGATGTAACATCTGAGGCCATACCTTTTATATCTGATAGGTTATAACAATCCTCACAAACACTCGCAGGAATTGTCTTAACTCCACTAGGAAAAGTAATCTGACTTATATTGGTTCGATAAAACGCACTATTACCAATAGAATTCAATGATGTAGCATAACTAAAATTCACTGTAGTCAGTCCACAAAATTCCTTAAAATATGAATACGTTTTTGTACCAACTTTCTTGTTTAACGAAACACCCTGTGCCGCACCAGAAAAAGCAGATGTCCCGATACTTCTTAATGCTGAATTAAACACGACTGATTCCATTGACATACACTGATAGAATGCGGAATCACCAATCGTCTCAAGCTTCTCTGGTAAATTCCATCCAATTCGTTCAGGAGTTTCTAATGCATAGCATTTGTAAAAAGCATTTTTCCCAATTGTTCGAACATTATCAGACATTGTAACCGTCTTAAGTCCTAAGAATTTAATTGGTGTATAGGTATCTGTTTCGGAATCATAGAAAGCTGTTTCCTTCTTTGAGCTCGGGTAAGAACCACAATCAGAACACATATTAGCTGGAATCTCTTCTACTCCTCTTCCGATATTCAAAGTCATAAGTGTTATATTATTTTGAAATGCTGATTCGCCAATCTGTGTAACTGAATCCGGAATATTCACATAAGAAATACCTCCATCAGGAATTGTTAATACGTCGAAATATACTTTCTTTCCAGAAAATCCGGAATCAAAACTAGAGGCATTCTTGAAACAATTCTTACCAATTAATTTCAACTGATTTGGCAAATTAATCTTGCCATTTTCCATACTTCCTTTAACACCGATTGTATTTAACGAGAGGCAATAAGCAAATGCTCCATCACCAATACTCTGTAAATTTTCAGGTAATTCAACTGTTTCTAAATAAATATCTGAATAAATCAAATTATGTCCGCCAGAAGTAGTAGGTAGTTTGTCTCCACCAAAGCAAAAGTCAGGAATAACTGTCACACCACAGTCTTTAGGAAAATGAACCTCTTTCAAAGTAACAGAAGCAGTAAAAGCTTTCGCACCTAGAGTCTCAAGGCTAGAAGGCAATGTCAAACTAACAAAATCAGTGGACGCAAATGCCGCCTCACCAATTGTCGTAAGATTCGTAAGTCCTGATAAAAAGCTATCATCTGAGACAGCGGCACAGCTAAATGCGGAATCATCAATCACTTCAATTTTGCTATCACTTGGCATTGCATCAGTATAGCTCACTGATAAATCCCCAGAAGATTCTCCCGAGAACTCAACTCCACCATCCACAACTCCTGAACTTCCACTCCCTAAAAAGGCATCTTCCGGAATCGTCACAATGTTCTTAGAAAGTGATAAAGCAGACATACCAAACGTGTGCTTAAAACAACCTTCACCAAGAGTATCAACTGTATTTGGCATTGCAACACTTGTAAGTGCTGTACCCGAAAATGCTTCCCTTCCTATCGTTGTTACATTTTTAGGAAACAAAAACCCACCAGATAAATCAGACATTGAAAATGTACTATCACTAATTTCCACAATTGATGTATTTGATAAATCAATGCTTAGAAGTTTACTACCAGCAAATGCACTATTACCAATAAAATTAACTGTTGCAGGCAACTTATTACCATATGTACCAGTAGTCGTAAAAGTCAAAGCTCCTACTCCAGCAAATGCATAATCCTGAATTTTAGCAAGTCTGGCATCACGAAAATATACTTTAGTGAGCTTCTCACAACCATCAAAAAGTCTTGATGGTACTGAATGACTCACTTCTGAATCTGATATGTTTGGAACAGATGCTGTAGTTATTGCCTTACATCCCTGAAAGACACCACTGCCCAGTTTTGTCATCGTTGTTTTCATGGTTGCAACAGACGTATCACTTAACGCTTTACAACTTGCAAAAGCATAGTTGTCAATGGAATTCACATTACCAAGATTGATTGTTGTCAGACTTGAACAAGAATCAAAAGCACGTTCCCCAATTGATGTAATAGACGTAGGCAATATCACCTGTGTCATCGTGCAGCTAAAAAATTCCGAAACATTTATCGTTGTCACATTCGTACATTGACTTAGATCAAAAGTGCTTGCACTTCTTGCCCATCCAAGGCCTGTAAGATTGGTAACCGTAGATGGTATCGTCAAAGCACCATCTACTTGTTGTGCGAGCTGTTTAATCGTAATTGCATCACGCGCAACGGTAACCTTTTTTTGAACTTCATCTTTTAAATAATTTAACAGATTCTCATCAGGAACCACATTCTTCGTTAGTAATTCTGTTGTTCCAATCTCTCCGGTAGCCGCTTCAACTTCCCCACCAAAATCAAATTGAAGCACACCATCATAAAAGCGCACATCTGTTATCGATGTACAAACCAACATAATCATAACCAACGCCACACTCACCGCACGTCGTAGTCTCTTGTGACTCAATAATTGTTTCATATCTCTCCTCCTTGCGTTAACTTTCCATATCTTACCATAGTATAACAATAATTTATTATTTGGTCAATCCTATGTCATTTAGCTTAACATACTACCAGCAATCTGATTGACCTGTTTGCCATCCGCTTTCCCCTTAACCTGTGGCATCAATTCTACTCATTATTAATTTCTCCCTTCTTTTTCCACTTACTTGATTGTATTTTCTTCTCAGACAGTCGTTTCATCACAAATTCGCGAAACAACGTGTACAAAACAGAGCAAAGGGGAATGAATACTAACATTCCCAATATACCAAACATCTTACCACCTAGCGTCACTGCTGCCAATACCCAGATTGATGGTAGTCCCACCGAACTTCCTACAACATGCGGATAAATCAAATTACCTTCCACTTGTTGAAGTACCAGGAACATAATCAAGAAAATCAATGCCTGCACCGGATCCACCATAACAATCAAAAGTGCACCGACTGCACAACCGATAAATGCACCAACAATCGGAATCAATGCTGTGATTGCAATCAATACACCAATCAGTACTGCATATGGCAACCTTAGAATAGACATCACAATGAAGAACATCATGCCAAGAATAAAGGCTTCTAAACACTGCCCGGATAAAAAATTCGAGAACGTTTTATGCGATACCTTTGCAATATAAACGGTTTTATCTGCGCCTTTTTCAGGGAATAACGCATAAAGTACCTTCTTCGACTGCTCAGCAAAGCTTTCCTTACGAAACAGAATATAGACAGCAAACACAATCGCCACAAAGAACGAGACAACTGCACTGACTGCGTCACTAACAACGCCGATTCCTGACGATATTACCGACCATGCACCTGTTTGAATGCTACTCCATACATTTTGAATCATCGCAGCCCAATCAATCTGAATGGTATCAAGGTATGCACGTACTTGTGGATATGCCGCTAAAGCACGCTTTAATTGATTCATCAGTTTCTGTGTTGCTTCTGGCACCTGATGTATCAGGTTTTTAACCGTATTAGTCAGTTCTGGAATCACAACAAACATGACAAGAATAAGTATTCCAATCAATAAAAGAATGGTAATTAGAAAGGCAAGAATACGCTTACATTTTCTAAGTTTTTCATTCTTCATCTTGCCAAGTACCTTGTCCTCAATTTGTTTCATCGGAACATTGATAATAAATGCAATACATCCTCCAAGAAGGAATGGGAAAATCAAGGAAAATATTGTCCCTACTGATGCAATTACCACACCCAAATGCTCGAGCGCGCAATAAAACAAAATGCAAGCACATATAATAACAATTGTTCTCTTTGTATCGGTCATCTTCATTCTGTCACCCCAGCTTTCTTAGTGTTATCTCTCCCGTTGATAAGGTACGACAAGTTCCATCTTCATGCACAACCTGAAGACCTCCATTATCATCAATCCCAACCGCTTTGGCATAATGCCATACATCTCGTTCAAGATATTTTACCTGATTGCCAATCACATTAGACCACCGTCTGTAGTCTTCCATGTAAGAACGGTTTGGCAGCTCCTGGTAGATGGTCATAAACTCATCTAGGATAGCTGCTACAAGTTCATTTCGTGGAATCTTGACATCACTACTTGTCAACGCTCCCGCAACATCCCGAACCTCTTCAGGGAATCCCCCTTCAGGTTCTCGATAATTAATCCCAATCCCTGGAATCACATTGCTAATCGTTCCCGACTCAAAATCCGTCATTGCCTCTGTCAAAATACCACATATTTTCTTATCATCAAGATAAATATCATTTACCCATTTAATCGTCGGTTTCAAATCTGTAATCTTGCGAATTGCTCGTACCACAGCGACGGATACTGCTGTTGTAATTAGTATCGCATCTGTCGCCTGTAAATCAGGTTGAAGCAACATACTCATATAGATTCCTGTACCTGCTGGAGAATAAAAAGAACGGCCTAGTCTTCCTCGACCGGCCGTTTGCTCTTCGGCCAATGCCACCAAGCCTTCCTTGGCGCCTTCTAGTGCGCGTCTCTTAATCTCTAGATTCGTAGAATCAATCGAGGAAAACACCATCACTTTCTCAATGATAGTATTCTTCATCGCCAAACGAACACCCTCTTTTGAAAGCACGTCCGTATCCTCCATCAGACGATATCCACGATTATTTACACCTTCGATTTGATAGCCTTCTTCACGAAGTGCCTTCATAGCTTTCCATATAGCAGTACGAGATACTTGAAGATGTTCTGCCAATTCTTGCCCTGACAAATCCTTTTCCCGATTCTGCTCTAATATCTTCAACAATTCCTGCTTTACTGACATATGAATCACCCTTCTTTTGTATCCTGCTTTCGTCTCAAGATATCATGACATGCGATATCTGCATCTACATCAAGCCATATTTTCTGTTTTGGATGCGGGCAACTTGAAATTGCATTTTTATCTTCATCATATAGAGCCTTAACAACCACATCAATATTCTCTCCATTCGGCTTCATAATCTCAAGTGTTTCGCCAACGGAGAATTTATTCCTCTGTTCAAACATCGCTAGTCCATCTTCTATCTTTTCAATCGTTCCTAGATATACGTATTCCTGAACATATGTGTTGTTATCATAAATCTGTGTCTCATGACTCGTAGGTCCAAAGAAAAATCCTGTTGTAAACTGACGGTACGTACAACGACTAATCTCATCTTTGTAATGTGGAATATTATTATAATAACGCTGTGGGTCTGCCAAGTAATCATCAACTGCCTGGCGATATGTTCGAGAGACAACAGCTACATACAAAGCTGTTTTCATTCTTCCTTCTATCTTAAAGCTATCAATACCTGCGTCAATCAACTCAGGTATATGCTCTATCATGCATAAATCCTTAGAATTGAAAATGTAGGTTCCACGCTCATTTTCTTCGATTGGAAGATACTCTCCTGGACGCTTTTCCTCAACAATGTGATATTTCCAACGGCATGGATGTGTACATGCACCCAAATTAGCATCTCTTCCTGTAAAATAATTGCTCAGCAGACATCGCCCTGAATAAGAAATGCACATAGCACCGTGCACAAATGTCTCAATCTCCATATCCTCTGGGATATTCTCATGGATATCCTTAATCTCTGCCACAGACAACTCTCTCGCTGTGACAACACGGGTAGCTCCCTGCTCCTTCCAAAACTGAAACGTAAGATAATTCACATTATTGCTCTGTGTTGAGATATGAACATCAATCTCTGGACATATCTGCTTGGCTATTGTAAACACACCCGGATCTGAGATAATCAGCGCATCTGGTTGTACTTCTTTCAATTCCAAAAAATACTTTTTGACACCCTCTAAATCTCGATTATGGGCAGTAATATTGGCTGTCACATATACTTTTTTATTATGTTCATGTGCAAAAGCGACACCTTTCTTCATGTCTTCCAAAGAAAAATTCTTGGCATTGGCACGAAGACCATACATCTCTCCTCCGATATACACCGCATCGGCTCCAAAAATAATAGCTGTCTTCAACACTTCTAGATTGCTAGCAGGTGCTAACACTTCTGGTCTCTTCACATTTGTCTTCATTCTACATCTCCGTTCCAAGCTTCGTACTTATTGTCATTCCATCACCAAGTGATAGACATATCGTTTCTAATTGTTCATGATGAGTCAGTGTATACAAGTAATCTCTCATCCTACTGTGTATCGTACGATCTCGCCTCGTAACTGCATAACGAGATTCCAATATATCTCCATCATGTAAAATATTATCTGAAACAAGGATAGCTCCTGGCCTCATCATATCAAGTACATCTTGTAAAAAATTCATATATTGTCCCTTCGCTGCATCCATGAAAATAAAATCATACGAAACCCCCGCAGACAAACGCTCTTTCAATACTTGAAGTGCATCACCCTCATACAAGTGAATCTGTCCTCTTAAATCGTATCGCTCAAAGTTCCCTTTTGCCTCTCTAATTCTCGCCGAAACTTTCTCAATCGTGTCAATCTGACTATGTTCTGGCAAGCATTCCTTCATAAACAGTGCAGAATATCCTACTGCTGTGCCAATTTCCAAAACTCTCTCTGGCTGGTGAATATGAAGAAGATAGCGAAGCAAATCTCTAGTTGCCCGTCGAATAATAGGCACTTGATTACTCAGTGCCTTCTTCTCTAGGTCAGAGATATACTCCGCCGGTTCTTTCATTAATGTCTCAAAATAAATATCTACTCTATCTCTCATGATGCTTCACTCTTTAAAATCTTGTCTAGGATTTCATCATAGGTCATACTTGTGTTTAAAGTATATTCGCCTGGCTTCAATACCTTGCCATCCGCCATGGACAATCTCACACGAAGATAAAAGGAATATGCATTAACTACCAATCCATCTACTTCCAAACTTTTGGATACAGACAGAGCTTCCTGATCTTTATCAATCGTAACGACCACATCTGTTCCCGGTGCCTCAGCTACTGTTACATCCCCAAAAACTTCGTAAGCAAAATGATAACTATTCTTGCATACCCATACAATTGCAAAAAGGATCAGGGAATACAGTATTAAGTTAAAAAACACCACTAGAATGCCACGAAGCACACTAAGCACGGTACTTTTTCCCTGTTCCTTTGCCATCATATTAAACCTCCATAATGATTGGAAGAATCATTGGGTTACGTTTTGTCTTCTTCCACAGATAATCGTTCAAGGAATCCTTAATCTCAGACTTAATCTTGCCCCAATCTGTGATTCCACGGTCCACCATACGATCCATTGCTGTATTTACAACATCTCTGCACTCATCCATGAGATTCTCGGATTCTCTCACATATACAAAACCTCGTGACACAATGTCTGGTCCTGAAACGACCACATTGGTTCCACGTTCTAATGTAACTACAATAATAATTAATCCATTTTCCGATAAATGTTGACGATCACGAAGTACGATATTACCTACATCACCGACTCCAAGTCCATCTACCATAATACCCTGAGCCTGAACTTTATCTACAACACCTGCGCGCTCTTCTGACATCTCAAGAACAGAACCAGAGCTAAGCAAGAATACATTCTCCTTTGGTATACCAAGTTCGAGAGCAATCTTACTATTAGCCTGTAAGTGACGATATTCGCCATGCACAGGAATCGCATACTTAGGCTTAACAAGGGAGTAAATCAACTTCAGCTCTTCCTGGCAAGCATGTCCTGATACATGAGTATCTTGGAAAATAACCTTCGCGCCCTTCATTGAAAGCTCGTTAATAACCTTAGATACGGACTTCTCATTACCTGGGATTGGTGTCGAACTAAAGATAACTGTATCACCTGGTTTAATAGATAATTTACGATGAATACTAGCTGCAATTCTTGATAATGCTGCCATCGCTTCACCCTGACTACCTGTTGTAATCAAAGCTAACTGCTCATCTGGATAGTTTCTCATCTCTTCAATCGAAATCATCAAATTGTCCGGCATCTGAATATATCCAATCTCGGCTGCCGTATTGATAATATTAACCATGCTGCGTCCTTCGATTACAACCTTACGTCCGTATTTCACAGCTGAATTAATAATCTGCTGTACTCGGTCAACATTGGATGCAAATGTTGCAACGATGATTCGATGCTTATCATTCTCCGCAAATATATTATCAAAGGTCTTACCCACTGTTCGCTCTGAGCTTGTAAAACCAGGCTTGATTGCATTGGTACTATCGATCATCAGTGCCAATACGCCCTTCTTACCCAATTCACCAAAACGAGCCAGGTCAATTGGATCACCAAAGACTGGTGTGTAATCAATCTTGAAATCTCCAGTATGAACAATGATTCCTGCTGGTGTATATATTGCTAATGCCGTACTATCTGCAATACTGTGATTGGTTCGAATGAATTCGATTCTAAAGTCACCTAAATTGATATACTGACCATAATTAATCACCTTACGTTTTACTACTTTAAGCAGATTGTGTTCTTTTAACTTGTTCTCGATAATTGCCATCGTTAACTTCGTCGCATAAATTGGCACATTTAATTCTTGCAAAATATATGGTAATGCACCGATATGGTCCTCATGACCATGTGTGATAACGAAGCCCTTTACCTTAGCTGCATTGTCCTTCAAATATGTGATATCTGGGATAACCAAATCAATACCTAGCATATCGTCTTCTGGGAATGCCAAACCACAATCAACTACAATAATACTGTCTTCTGTTTCAAATGCAGTAATATTCATTCCAATTCGCTCTAATCCACCAAGTGGAATTACTTTAATTCTTTCATTTCCTGTCTTAACTTTCTTACTCAAAAATCGCACCTCATTCCAATTCTATGTCTACATCTTCCAACAATTCTTCAAAATACTTTGATATAATCATCTGTTCTTTTTCATCGACCAGAACGTCATATGTCATCATATCCCCATCCTGTACTTCCTTTAGGATGACCACTTCTGCTTCTTCATTCTCTGGGTCATCACAAACAAGCAGGTAATTAAATCCTGCTATCTCCGCTTTTTCAAGCACAAAAAAAGTTTCCTCACTGCCATCATCTGCAGTAAGAATTAGTGCTCCATCTTCCATTATTTCCTCCATTCTGTTCTAGTTTATAGAATCTAGATATCCTTGCAATATAAACACAGCTGCTATCTTGTCAACATAAGCCTTACGATTCTCTCGGCGTACCTTGCCTTCCATTAGCACCTGCATTGCTGAAACCGTAGTTAACCGTTCATCCCACAGGACAACCTCTAACCCAGTTCTCGTCTTCAGTTTTTCCATGAATTCTTCTGACTTAATACCACGTTCACCAACTGTGTTGTTCATATTCTTAGGATAACCTAATACGATCAAACCTACCTCATACTCGTTCACTAATTCTTCAATTCGTGCCAGAGTCTGACGTAACTTATTCTCGCTTTTTCTCTTTATCACTTCAATTGGCTGGGCCGTTAGCTGCATCGCATCACTCACTGCAACACCAACAGTAACCGAACCAAAATCAAGTCCCATTATTCTCAAATTCTGTGTCCTTTTCTCTACTTTAAGTTGTGTTCTATATAATCTTCTAAAAACACTTCAATGATTTCATCGCGTTCTGCGCGCATGATTAAGCTTCTTGCGCCTTTATGACTCGTAATATAAGTGGGATCTCCACTCATGAGATAACCTACAATCTGGTTCACAGGATTATACCCTTTTTCAGTAAGCGCTGTATAAACTGAGGCAATAACATCCCTCACATCATAATCTTTATCAACGTCGACATTAAAAAACTGTGTATTGTTAATCTCCTGCATCATCACACGTCCTTTACTCATAATATATCTATTTTAATATAACTAGCTCCAAATGGCAACCTTATTTTTTAAGTATGTGCTCTACCCTCACTTGAAAAATCTCATTTTCCTTATATCCAAGTCGTATTGCATCACTCTTAGGCACCGCCACTTTAACATATCGCTCCGTATGTCCAACCAGATAATCCTCTCCATCTCTCGTGATTATCTCTTCAAACAAAACAGCTTCCTCGTGTCCCATGAATAATCCTGTATATTGTTCGCGAAGCGAATCATCTAATTTCAACAATTCATTACTTCGCTTTGTCTTAATCTCCTCAGGCACCTGTTCCGGCATTGAAGCCGCTTTCGTACCATCTCTGCGAGAATATTTGAAAATGTGCATCTCAGCCAGACGCATCTTCTCTAAATTCTTCTTCGTGCATTCAAATTCTTCTTCCGTCTCTCCTGGAAAACCAACAATCACATCGGTTGTAATCGCCGGATTCTGATAAACCCCTCGAATCAGTTCACATTTATCGGCATACTCTGAAATGGTATAATGACGATTCATTCTAGCTAGTGTTGCGTCGCAGCCGCTCTGTAAGGACAAGTGAAAATGAGGACATACTTTCTCATGATTCGCCAACTCTCTCAAGAAACCTTCCGTAATAATTCTTGGTTCTAAGGAGCCCAGGCGAATTCGCTGAATTCCGTCGACCTCTCCAATCATACTAAGGAGCTCAAGTAATGGTTTTCCTTCCGCTCCCACAAAAGCTCTCGCATCCTTACAATCCACGCCATAAGATGACAAGTGAATTCCTGTCACAACAACCTCCTGAAAGCCTTGTTTTACAAGTGACCTCACCTCTGTAACAACTTCATCAACCGGACGGCTTGTCATACTTCCACGCACATACGGTATGATACAGTACGAACAAAATTGATTGCAGCCACTTTGCACTTTGATGAATGCTCTCGTGCGCTCATGAACATAATCGTAGCCCGACTGACAAACCTCGTTCTCTTCTGTCATCTCCAGGTGTTTCATCACATGCTCGACCACATTTTCTTTCTGTGTGTTATCAAGCACAAGATCGATGGATTCATCCTCGCGAAGCTTGTCACCGTCGCTCTGTGCATAACATCCTACCGCCACCACTAGACAGTTCGGATTATTCTTTTTTCCTCGGTGAATCATCTGACGCGACTTACGGTCAGCCATATTTGTAACCGTACAGGTATTTATGACAAAAATGTCTGCTCTTTCATCTGACATAACAATCTCAAATCCATGTTTTTGAAAAGATGCCATCATCTTCTCTGTCTCATAGAAATTCACTTTGCATCCTAAGGTACAAAATGCAACTTTCATACTTTTCAACCTTTTCCTTTCAAATGATGAACAAATTGCACAAAAAATATTTTACTTGTATTACATATAATTGCTGATTCTGCATTTTCCTACTGAAATTTTCTGATTTTTTCTCCAAAATGTATATTGACAGTTTGCACCTACTAAGGTTAGTATATAGGTGTAAGAAAAAATAGAATGAAATAGGAGGTATTTACTATGAAAACAGTAAAAATTTCACTTAACTCAATTGACAAAGTAAAAGCATTCGTTAACGAAGTAACGAAGTTTGATGCAGAATTTGATTTAGTATCTGGAAGATACGTCATCGACGCTAAATCTATTATGGGTATTTTCAGTTTAGATTTATCTAAATCTATCGACTTGAATATTCACAGTGAGAATAAGGTAGATGAGATTCTTGACAGATTAGCACCATTTATCGTTGACTAATGTAATACGGGTTTGTTACAAGTGGGGGACTGTGTACACAGTCCCATTTTTATTGTTCACTTTTACAAGTAATAATTTCTCTCTCAGCTAATGCTTTCTCAACCATCTCATCAATCTTCTCAGTTAATTTTCGTTCTGAACTCTCAATCTTTTTCAAGCTTGGTTTCGTCACAGGATGTTTTGCTACAAAAATGGTACAACAATCTTCAAATGGCAAAATCGAAGTTTCATACGTATTAATCTTTTCAGAAATATCGATGATATCCTGCTTATCAAAGGCAATCAATGGTCGGAATACTGGCAGTTTGCACACTGCATTGGTAGCGACTAGACTTTGAATTGTCTGACTTGCCACCTGTCCGATACTCTCTCCTGTAATCAGGCCCATAGACCCTGTCTCTTCGGCAATTGTCTCGGCAATCTTCATCATATAACGTCTCATAATAATCGTCAGCTCATCGTGTGGACATTGATCGTAGATATACAGCTGAATATCTGTAAAATTAATAATATGAAGATTAATCTCTCCTGCATATTCTGCCACTAATTTTGCCAAATCAACCACCTTTTGTTTTGCACGTTCGCTTGTGTATGGAGGTGCATGAAAATAAACCGCGTCTATTTTAACTCCACGTTTTGCTATCATATAACCAGCAACAGGGCTGTCAATTCCGCCCGAAAGTAGTAACATTGCCTTGCCACTTGTTCCTACTGGCATACCGCCTGGTCCCTTGATACTCTTAATATAAACATAAGCTCGCGCACGTATCTCAACATTAATCATAACCTGTGGATGGTGAACATCCACTTCCATATTTTCAAAATGATCTAATAGATAACTTCCCAATTCGATACAAATCTCAGGACTTGTCATTGCATATGCTTTGTCACTTCTCTTAGCAAATACCTTGAATGTAAACTTCGCATCACCAAATTCCTGACGTATATAATCTTCTACCACTTTACACACATGATCAAAATCCTTGTCCTCGGATAAAACAACAGGACAAATCTGTGCAATACCAAAAACATGAGTCAGTGCTTCTACCGTCTCCTCATAATCATATTCTCCAGAAGCCTCAATATAGATTCTTCCCTGTTCTTTTACAACCATAAATTTGCCATCGCAACGCTCAAGTCTCTCAATAATTCTGTCACGTAGCGCATTTTCAAAAATATATCGGTTCTTTCCTTTAATACCAATCTCCGAATACTTAACCAAAAAAGCCTGTATCATCTTCTTATCCTCATTTCTATTGCCTTGTATATTTTCTTAAAACTGGGACCAATTCTTTTAACTGTTCCATCGTATAATCAATCTGATTCTTATCCGTCTCCCAAGAGAAACTAAAACGCAATGTGGAGTCAAGCAATTCATTCTTCACACCAATCGCCTGCAACGTGCTGCTAATACCTGGATGATTGCTTGAGCATGCAGAGCCAGAGGACACAAACACCATCTTCTCTTCTAACGCATGAAGCATCACTTCGCTTCGAACTCCGTCAAAACTCACACTCACAACATGGGGTGCACTCTCACGCAAACTCTCTCTAGCACATCCATTTACATGAATCCCCTCAATCTCCGACAAACGACTGATGAAATAACCCTTTATCTCATACATGGCATCAATCTTTGATTGAAACTCATCATAACATTCTTCTACCGCTCTAGCAAGTCCTGCTGTTCCAGGAACATTTTCCGTCCCTGACCTCATACCTGACTGCTGTCCACCACCATAAATAATCGGACGAATTTTCACACCATCTCGCATATAGAGAAATCCAACACCTTTTGGTCCATAAATCTTATGACCACTTACTGACATTAAATCAATTCCTAAACGCTCTGGGCGAATTCGATATTTGCCATATGCCTGAATCGCATCTACATGGAAAACAATTTCTTGATTAAAACTCTTGATTAATTTACTGATTGCAGCAACATCTTGCACAGCACCAATCTCATTGTTCACATACATAATAGATACTAAAATCGTATCCTCACGCAATGCTGATTTTAGCTCCTCTAACGAGATATGCCCCATTGAATCAACTGACAAATAGGTGACTTCATACCCTTCATGTTCAAGGAAAATCAATGGTTCATGTACCGATGGATGTTCAAAACAAGTTGTAATAATATGCTTGCCACGTCGGCGATTCGCCAAAGCAGTTCCAATCAGTGCCATGTTATTACTCTCTGTTCCTCCTGAGGTAAATAGAATCTCTTTTTCCTTACATTTCAGATTACGTGCAATAATCTCTCTGGCATGTCGGATATAGTTCTCACCTTCCATGCCTTTATTATGTTTCGAAGATGGATTGCCATAATCCTCCCTCATAATCGTCATCATCAAATCAGCTACCGACTGAGATACCTTAGTTGTCGCTGCATTATCTAAATATACTTCCACTTGAACCCCCATTGTTACTCTTCATTTGCTTCAATCTGAAACATAAGCACAGACAAAATCGTAAGGCCTGCTGTCTCAGTTCTTAGTATTCTTTTGCCAAGCGAGACAGGGATTGTCCCTTGTTCTATCGCTTTCTCTATTTCCCCTCGTTCAAAACCGCCTTCTGGGCCTATAAAAATCCCAACAGTCTTTGCTTTGGCAGCCTGTTTCACTGCTTCTAATGAGCCTTCCATGCTCTCCATCAGCTCATAGGGAATCAAAGATATATCCATCTCCCTAGCATATTCAAGTGCTTTACCATAATCCATCACTGGCTGAACCTGCGGAATAACTCCTCTACCACTTTGCTTAGCAGCTGTCTGTGCAATACTCTGCCAGCGGCTCAACTTTTTATTCATCTTCTTGGCGTCTTCTAACTTAACAATACATCGTCTCGTCTTCACTGGGGCCACTTCATAAACACCCAATTCCACAGCCTTTTGTATAATCAATTCCATCTTATCCTTCTTCGGAAGTGCTTGGAATAACACAATCTTAACCGGGAGTTCTGACTGAAATGCCTGCACATGGTCAATATGAAGACAGATTTTCTCTGACTGAAGTTCCGTAATAGAACAGATATATTCTTGTCCTCTACCGTCCGATAGACTAACCTGTTCCCCTACTGTCATTCGTAAAACGTTGCGAATATGATTTACATCATCACCAATGATGTACGCTTCTTTATCAAAGATCTGTTCCATTGGAACAAAAAAACGATACATAGAACAACCTCCTATGCTTTTACATATATAAAAGGCACAAGCAACGATCGCCTGTGCCCTAAATCATCTTCATCGTAGCCTGTCTATTATAGCAGACTATTGAACAATTGTGAAGTGGATAGTGTATTATATCCACCATTGCTAGAATATGAACTCGTTCTCTGATTAATCAATGCCTGCGTTCCCGACAAAGTGTAAATCTGATTTGCTCTCTGAGCAACAGAATCTGCCCATGAACCGCTTCCTGAAAATGCACTCTTGATATCGGAAACTTTCGCATCCTTAAATACTGTCTCATCTAAACTTAACTTATTATCAGCTCCTACTGTGATTCCAGCACTCGCCAACATGTTATCATTCTTCTTCGTCTGGTTTGTCATCCAAACACCATTCTGTAAGACAGATACGGATTCTAAGTTCTTTAAACTATCAAGTGTGTCATTATAATCCTTCACGAAAGCTTTTGCCTTCTTTAGCAATTCATCTCGATTCGTCGAAGTATAATCTACATTCTTTAAATCTGTTGCTGAATCCTTCAATGTGCCCGCTGCTGTCTTCGATGAAAGCAGGTTGGCAGTTGAATCTACTGGCTTCGTAGAAGAAGCAGCACCTGTACCTGTTGTCTCCTTCGTATCACCATTCTCTTTATAATACTTCTGCAAGAGTTTCTTATAACTTCCACTCTTAATCAGTGCATAGTCACCGAGATTCAGAGAACCCGAGCTACTAGTTGCACTTGTATTATTGCCAAAAAAACCACCGAAAAACGAACTTGATGTGTCCGCATTAATTCCAAAATAACTACTCATAGCAATCACTCCTTTGATTGAAAACAACTACTCCTAATGTATATATCGACCTATCTTCTTAAAACTTGATATCTTTATTATACACTTCTTTCATGGCATTGGCAACTGCTTCTCTCTCTCCATAGTGATATTGCACGCCATTTACCTCCTGATAATCCTCATGTCCTTTTCCAAGAAGAATAATCATATCCCCCTTCTTTGCATGAGCAATTGCATAGGTTACTGCTTCTTGACGGTCTGGAATTGCGACATATTCACCGTCACTTTTTTCCATACCCACTTTAATGTCTTCGATAATATCTAACACATTTTCACGACGTGGATTATCAGCCGTAATAATCGACAAATCTGACAACCTACCAATCGTCTCACCCATCGTGAATCGACGGTCTCTACTTCGATTACCCCCACAGCCAAAGATACTGATAATACGCTTCGGATTGTATTCTCTTAATGTGGTCAACACACTTCTTGCACTAATCTCATTATGTGCATAATCAATCAATACAGAAAAATCTTCCGATACTGACATCGTCTCAACTCGTCCTCGAACCTTCACATGTTCTAGTCCATGACAGATATCTTCTAGGGAAATACCCAGCTCAGCACATACACAAGCAGCACACATTGCATTGAAAATATTGAATCGTCCCGGAAGTCCTACAACGATGTTACCTTCTAGCACCCCACTTGCATGGAATCGCATCGAGAGTTCGCCTTTATCCGAAACATGCTCAATCATAGTCGCTCTCATGTCTGACTTCTCATCTGTTCCAAATGTCACGATGCGGTCACAGGTATTATTCTTCAATATCTCTTGCCAATGCTCATCATCACGATTTACAATTGCCATTTCACATTGGCGAAACAGTTGACTCTTGCAAGATAGATATTCATCAAAATCTGCATGCTCAGTCGGACCGATATGGTCTGGGGATATATTTTCAAATACACCATAATCAAATTGAATCCCTGCTGTACGATCAAGCTTGATTCCTTGAGAAGACACTTCCATAACCATATACTCACATCCCGCCGTAACCATCTGAGCAAAAAAGTGATGAAGTTCATAGGATTCTGGCGTTGTATTATGAGTTACAAGCTCTGTGTCGTTGATAAAGGCTCCAATTGTTCCGATAATCCCATATTTCTTCCCTGCTTTTTCTAGAATCGTACGAATCATATGAGAAGTTGTCGTTTTTCCTTTGGTTCCTGTAATGCCAATTGTAGTCATTCGTGTTGCTGGATAGTCAAAATAAGCTGCTGATAGATAACTAAGTGCCTTACGTGCAGATTTTACACGAATTACTGTAATATCTTCTGTAATTGCTACATCTCTCTCAATCACAAGAGCGGTAGCTCCCTTAGCTATCGCATCTGGAATATACTGATGTCCATCGGTTAGCGTACCAACCATACATACAAACATCGTTCCTAGTGTTACTTTGCGTGAATCATAGATGACATCCTCAACTTGGATATCCAAACTACCCTTTACTAACTCATAATCCACCTTTTCCAATAATCCCTTTAATTCTTTCATAAAGATACCTCCATTTAGGTCCAGCTACTTGGAGTGAAGAATCTGTCACCTAATACTTCATTCCTTAGCTTGTTATATATATATATTGTGACAATGACTGTTTCATGTTTTTTAATACCTTTTTTAATTGAATTGTCTTCGACGTCATATGAATCTTCGTCTTCTTATTACTCGCATTAAACACAATCATCTTTTTAACTTTTTTCGATTTCTTCCACTGTTTCCACTTACCACCAGGAGTACCTTGACGTAGAAAATGTTTCACGTATTTTTTCATTTTCTTAGTCAGTGCCTCTCGCCCCTCTAGATTTGACTTTTTATACATAGCGTTTTGTAAATAATCATAGCGGCAAACGTAACTTCCAAGTAGAAAATTCACTGCACTTCCGTGATCTGCACCAACTTCTCGCGCAATATAGGAAGAAGTGACCTTGGGATTTTCTCCCCAGCCAAAACGAAAACCATAGATGTTTTTATGCTTCTTATCCTTCGCCAATTCTTTTGCTGGTTTTTCAACATAAGAATACGCCTGAATCTTGCTTCCATACAGATTGGCGGGAACACTAATCGAACTATTCAACCAATAACCATACTTGGAAAACTCCGAGGTGGAGCTACCCAATATAATTGGCACACGATTGTATTTTCCCTTTGCGATTACCTTGAATCCCTTCTTAGGAATCACGGTACCATCTCGAAAGCACTGTGGAAACTCAGACATTCGCATACCAGATGCCTTATACATCTTTTGAATCTCTCTCGTCGTCAGTCCATATAATGCCTTACGAACTTCCTCTGGTTCCCCTTCTGTAAGCCATTCCAATGCTTTCTTCCGGCTTGTAAAGTCGCCACGTTTCACAAAAATATCTGCTAATTTAGCATAGGCAGACACCTGCCCCGTCTCCTCATCACAAGTAACCATACCACCGCTAAACACGATTGCCTTGTGAAACAGTCCCTTCATAATTGGGGAAATCACGCAAAGCATTACATCTCTGCCACCTGCCGAAAATCCTGCTAGTGTCACATTCTTCGCATTACCACCAAAGTGCACGGCATTCTTCTGTACCCATTGTAGTGCCAGACGAATATCTAACATGGCATAATTGCCACTGTCTTCCTCAGCATCCCCAGTCTTAAGGGCTGGTAAGGAAAGCCACCCAAATGCACCCTGGCGAAACTCTACTGATATAATAACAGAATTCGTCGCCTTTGCCAATGCATGAAAATCACGATTGGCTGTTCCTCCGCTATTACCACCACCATGAAGATATACCATGACTGGCAGTTTCTTTTTATCACTATCCGGACGATAGATATTCAGATATAAACCATTTTCTGTATTTGCATTTAGTCCTGCTGCTGGTTTCTTCTTATGGGTCGCACGATTATACCCCTTTCCAGGACTTAGCAAGTACTGGTTTCTTCCAGCGCATCGCGCCAGAAGTTGGTTCTCCGTAGGGAATCCCCCACCAGACGAGTACTTCCTGTTCCATTTTACCTTTTACCATTCCTGATGATGTCGGAACAATTAATCTATCTTCGGC
>CAZUGH010000007.1:44395-48138 GCA_964619785.1 uncultured Lachnospiraceae bacterium
CCATTTTACCTTTTACCATTCCTGATGATGTCGGAACAATTAATCTATCTTCGGCAGATGCTTCCTCTGAACATAGCAGAAGGCTCCCTGCTATCAGGAGCCCCATCCACATAATCAAACATATTCTCTTCATTAATTTGGTGAAGCGCTTGGACTAGCCGACGCTTCTGCCTCCTTATTCTTCATAAAGTTATCAATCTTCTGTTTCATTGTCTCAAAATTCACTTGCAATGCAGCCGACACACGAGCGCCTTCGTTATAAGGTGTATACTCTGTTGCCAGTGGTATCGTCAATGTATCAAGTTTATCAATGTCAAGATCTACAACAACACCGAGTAATGCTAATAACTGATCATGATCCATATTGGTTGTTGCTAATGGCATAATCTCGTTTGCAATTGAAACCAATTCTGTCAAGCTCTTATCCTTATATTCTTCAAAAATAGCCTTAAGGACATTACGTTGTCTCGTTGTTCTTCCCCAGTCATTTGCCTGTCCATCTTCCGTCAGAACTGCTTCATAGTTCTTGCCTCGACGAATTCGACAATAGCCTAATGCCTGGTTACCATTTAGGTGATTCACGCCTTCTTTTACATTACGAAACTTCTTCTTCGAAATATAATTGGTATGATTCAAATATGTTGCTTCCGATGCAGTCAGCTTAATATCGACTCCATCAAGAGCATCTATTACCTTTTTAAAATCACTAAACTTCACACGAATATATCCATCGGTTACTACGTTAAAGTTGACCTGTAAAACATCTTGAACCAAAGGTCCACCGCCCATCTCATAAGCAGCATTTAACTTATTATCACGATAACCTGGAACTTGTACATAAGTATCACGAAGGAAAGAAATCAGCTTAGCTGTCTTCTCCTTACGATTGATTGTCAGTACGATGTTACAATCGGAACGACCTCTTCGGTTACTATCCTTGCCTTCGGCTAATGCTTCTTCACCAATCAAGAGAATATTTACAATGTTACTATCATTCTCAAGCTTAGGTACCTCTACAATGCTAGATCCCGATACAATATCTGTTGGTGCCATCACAATGTCGTCTGCTGTTTCGTAATTAATACGATTCATAAAGTAATAATATGCTCCCCCTGCACCTGCAGCTAACAGAACTACTACTGACGCAACGACAATAATAATGACCTTTGCTTTCTTACTCATCTGTGCTTCTCCTCTTCATATGTTTTTCTCACACATGAGGTGAATTATACCACTATTTGCATGGTCTTGCAATAACTGAAATTCTGCTCTTGTATGTAGCATATTCTCCGTACTTAACACATGGTGGTGTTGAATGCAAAATCTTGCCATTGCCAATATAGATTGCCGTATGACAGATGTTTCGATAACGCCCGTTATATTTTCCTTTAATGAACAAAACATCACCTGGGAGCAGTTTCGATGGATCCACATATTTATATGCAATTACTTTCTTAGTTCGAACCATATATTTTGCTTCTGCAGCCGCCGTTGGAGAATACCCTCTGCTGCCAAAGTATATCTTTTGTTTCTTGTACATACGATGCACAAATGAACTACAATCAAAATAACGTGAAGACATTCTTCGAGCCTGGCTATATTTCACTCCCAGTTTCTTCTTCCCTGAATTGATAACACTCAGGGCCTTCTTATAAGTTATATTAACGACACATGTCAGTTTCATTCCATCTACGTTGATTGTAACATAAGCGTTACCACGCTTTTTCGCCTTAATCAAGCCCGTCTTAGAAACACTCGCTATGCTCGTGTTGGTGCTCACATAAGTAACAGGAGTTGTCCCACTCTGACCAGAAACACTTAGTTGTTTGGTCTTGCCTACGCGTGTAAGAAACCACGTGCAGTTCACTTTAGCATTAGTAACAATGACATGATAAGTCAATCTCACGTCATCAACATCAATCGTAATATCACATTGACCAGTCTTCAATGCAGTCATTAAACCAGTCTCAGACACAAGGACAATCCCCGGATCGCTCGTCTTATAACTAACGACACTCTGAGCTAGCAAACCTAATACATTAATCTGTGCTGACTTGCCAACACGTAATGTCGTACTAGATGACACCAAGGCTGGTTCTGATACATATACAACACAACTCACTTCAAAGTTTCTTCCATTGATGGTGACCTTATTATAGATCTTCACGCCAGCTTCTGATGTTGTAGCACGAGCTGTCACATTACCACTTTGGTCAATAGAGACAATCGAATTATTCTCTGAGCTCCACACCTCAGTATATGATTCACCTTTTTCTATACCCTGTAACGTCAGCTTATGAGTTTTACCTACTGTAGTTGTTATGCTGGCCTCGCTCAATGACAGCAAACCAGTGTAATCAACCTCTGGCTTAACAGTAGGCGTAGGTGACGCACTCGGTTTTGGAGAGGCACTCGGTGCAATGGTTGGCCCCACCGACGGCGTTGGCGTTGGTGCCACTGCTGCCTGCGCAGTTCCCGGAATTACCATTATTATAAAACATATTGCTAGTATCTTTATCATTCGCTGAATCATCACTGATGCACTCCTTACTATCTATTTCGTATTTACAAGTTCCTCCATACGTGTAGCAATGATTGCAATCTGCTGACCTGTTTCCTCTCCTGCTTGTCTCGTCTCGTCTCGCCGCTCAGATTTTCAACCTGCTTGGTATTCTCTGAAATCTGTTCTGACACACTCGACATATCTGAAATCGCCTCCACGATAAACTGATTCGACACCTTTAATTCTTCCATCTCTTCGTGTACGCAATTAACAGAGGAATCTAAATCCAACAGCGATTGCTGCATTCCATCAAAATCACGGTATGTTATATCTATCTTCTCATTCTGCACGTCGATATCATTGATCATATCCGTCACGGTATGTTGTACATCATCTGACGATGTGTGGAATTCTTTTAGCAAGCCTTCAATCTCCAACGCAGATGTCTTCGTGCTCTCTGCCAGCGTTCGAATCTATTCTGCTACGACTGCAAAGCCCTTACCCACTTCACCAGCACGAGCTGCTTCAATGCTTGCATTAAGAGACAAAAGGTTCGTATTATCACTAACATCACTAATCATAACAAGAATCTTCTCCATTGCCTTCGCCTGTTCTTGCAAAGCAGCCATCTTATCTGCAATATATCCAGAAGTTTCTTTCATCTTCTCTGACTGTTCCTTCACATCAATCAGACGAGTGCTGCTCTCAGAAACCATTTTCCTAGTTTGTTCTGATTGTGTTGTCATGCGGACTGCCTCTTCTGTAATCGTTGAAACGGAATCTTGAATCCGCCTCGTCACTTGGCTCTGTTCTTTCAGATTCTGTGCCACCTGATTAATACCAATGGACACTTCACTCATTGCGTCCGAGGTATGAGATGCATTTACCTGCTGAATCTTCATCGTATTTTGAATATCTTCGATATTGCTATGTATTGCTTCTCCCGCTGCCAAAATGGATTCTGCCACTTGAGTAGAGTGCACATGCTCCTTCTCTACCTCTTCCATTCGCAGTTGATTCCCAAATCGTATCCGTCGAACTGACATAACCAGATAGATACCAACCAAGAGCGTGCCAAAGAATTGCAATTCATATTCTGTAATATTCGAAGGCGTTGTATGTCCTGTCACAACACTGTACACAATACGTGCGATTACTATGATCATTGCTAATATAAGAGATAAGCATGTCAGTTTTGGGTCACCATAAGCTACAAGGCCTGCCAATATTGGGAAAATAT
>CAZUGH010000008.1:0-8267 GCA_964619785.1 uncultured Lachnospiraceae bacterium
GACATCCACGTCTTTCACAAACGATTCTCTTTCCTTTGACGAAATAGGAAGGAATAAGTCCACGATAAATTCTGTTCCTTCTCCACGCTGACTTGTAACTCGAATCTCACCACCCATTGCATCTATAATACTTTTAACGATTGCCAAACCGAGTCCACTGCCCTCTGTCTGATTAATATCGGCACTCGTATCTCGCGTGAATGGTTCAAACAGATGACTCTGATACTCGCCAGACATGCCAATTCCGTTATCGCGTACCACGCTGCGAAGTCCGACCTCGCCTTCTAGCGCTTCTATATTGCTAACCAAGAAACTAACCGCTCCACCTCGCGGCGTATATTTCACTGCATTTGATAGAAGATTGAAGAACACCTGATTATAGCGAAGCTTATCCACAAGAACAATATGATTTCCACAATTAATCTGAAAATCAAACGTTAAACCCTTCTTCTCCATCAATGGACGGAACGTACTATTTACCGTTCCTACAAATTCCGTAACGGTATATGGTTCAGGTCTAAGCTCAATACCGCCACTCTCAATCTTATTGATATCAAGGATATCATTGATTAACCCAAGCAAAAACTGTCCTGATGCATGAATCGTATCTAATGACTGCTCCATCGCCCTCGGGTCGTCTAGTTCATCTCTTGCCAATGCGATTGTTCCTAGTATGGCATTCATCGGAGTTCGAATGTCATGACTCATACGCGATAAGAAATCCGTCTTCGCCTGGTTCGCTTCATCCGCCTTCGTAATCGCTAGTTCTAGCTCCCGATTCATTCGCTCTAGTTCTTGGCTCTCTATTAACTTTCGCTCTGTCTCAATTACTTTCTTCACATTGCGTGATGTATTTTCCTGTGCACGGCATACGGTCTCATACAACTCTTCTAACTCATCCTCCGTCTGGACAGGAACACGATTCTTCCACATCTCACTATCTAGCCAATTCTCAGGACTGATTTTATCAAGTGCCTTCGTCTGCTCAACAATCATACGAATTGGTTGTGTGATATGCTGATGAATGAACCATAGTGCAACAGTAAAAATCAATAACGCAATCGCAAACAACACTGCAATGACCTGTATGATATAAGTCAGCATATCATGCACATAATCATTCATATCGACATCTGCGCATGCATACGCCACTGTTTTCCCACTGTCATCTTTAATCTGCGTATATGCAGTCATAAAGGAGCCATAACTTCCCGAACTATAACTAGTCTCAATTTCACTACCAAACAAGAATAGGTCGAGACGATCGGTAAAATCTTGAGCATCCTTTAGCACTGTACCTGGTGCATCACCCTTCCCTGCTTTGGTATCAAGATCAAATACAACATGACATCCGTCCTCTTTGATTGAATAAACATATAGATACGAGATATTACTTGTATTATTAAGTAATTGATACAAATGATTCTCTGTGTCCACATAACCCTCTGCCGCTTTCCCATGTAAGAGAAACTCGTCAACGCGATTTCCATCAACGAAATCCGCAGTCTCCTGTGAGACTACATTTGCCAAATTTTCATAGCTGCCAATCAATCTCTTATGATGATAAATGGAACCAATCGCAACAGCCATCACACTAATCAATGTTATTGAAGCCATCAGAACAGACAAGATTCGCTGGTCTATCGTATGGTGATAATTGTGATTTTGCTCTGCATTTTCCAAGTTAGCACATTCCGCTGTCCCATCGTAAAGATAGCTATAAGGAAAATGTTCGCGCAGCACATGAGGATGAAGCTTCAATATCCCGCAGACAATAAACACCGTAATCAGTTTGTCCGGTATATCAATCAAGATATCCACTGTAAACTGTGATAGAATTGCAGGCATCCCTTGATGATAGAGTGCAAGAGCATACGGCTCTGCAATACCGCCAATGTTACCTCCATACAAAAACCATGTCATGAGCGAGCCAACTGCCCCACCCACAAGCACAAAACCTCCTGATGCCAGTAAAATCCCTTTTATATTCTTGAACATGCCTTTGCAGGAAAAAGAAGCCGCAAGCCATCCAATAATAACCGACAAAACACCATAGTACAGGGAAATTGGCAAAGAAATAGAACCCAATACATTCGTGCAAAATCCCACCGTCATACCCGGAAGGACACCACCAAGTGCTCCTGCAAGTAAGGTACCTACATTATCGATATAAAGTGGCAGGTTAAAATAAATCACTGCCTTTGATAAAATCAAATTCACCAAAACACTTGATCCACACAGTACTAAAATCCATGGAGAAAAAAGTTTTTTTATTTGTCGAATTTAAAATATTCTCATTTGTCCTCATATATACCTCCCGAGTTCTTACATACTCTTAGTATAACACTCCTTTGACATTCTGAAAATAACAAACTGCCTCTGGGGATAGGATAACCCCAGAGGCAGCATTTGTAATACTATTAATAATTTAAAAAGTTTCTTCAGCTGTGCCCTATTAATTATTTGCTAAACTTCCAGCTGTCCATTAATACATTGCTCTTATCAAATGAGAAGTATAACGTATGTTTTCCTGTTACCTTCTTCTTCAGTGCGACGGTAACTTCTTTGTACTCATTACTTAATGTGTCACTTAACTTCAATGTAACTTTAGTAGCTCCATCGGTACCAAAATCAACTTCCGCCACACCGATTGTCGAACCCATTTTGTTATTAATCAAGGAACGATTAGCTATCTTCCATAAAAGTTGTGAACTATCAAGCTCATTAGCAACTGTACCAATACCATCTTCAAGAGCAAAACATTCTGCTTCTACTATCTCATATGGATTGATTGTTCCCACTGCTGCGACACCCTTCTTCGTCATCTTCGTCGCTGCAACACTTCCATCGTTGTTCGTAAAGTCTCCTTTTTCTCCGAGGTTTAAAACATCTGCATAGGTCGTACGGTATCCTTCAGATGCTTTCATATCCATCGAATCTTTCTGTGTGTGATAGAATGCATAAAGTGTTCCCTTAAATTCTGCGAAGCAATGATGATTATTTCCAGCACTTAAGCCAAATGTACTCGGATTACTCAGTACCTGACCAACAAGGGTAAATCCTGTCATTGGATTATCACTAACCATAACTGCGATATTTCCATTTCCCTCAATACCGTCAACTTTATTTTTTGCATCAAAGTTCGTGCAATAACTGTAGTAATACTTATCTCCAATTTTATTGATTCCTGAATCCTCAAACATGTATGGGGAGTCAATTGCAACCGGTTCACCATCAAGGTGAATCATATCCTCTGCAAGTTTTACAACTCTTGCACATTTTGGATGAGCACGGTCTGTTGCTTCACCGATACCACCAAAGTACAGATATCCAGTTCCGTCATCATCAACAAGTACCGCTGGATCAAATAGCCAAGGCACTTCGTTTCCTGAACAATTTGGTGTCTTACGGCTGATAATCTGTTCACCTAGTGGATCAACCCAAGGTCCTGTAGGACTATCACTTGTTAATACGCCGATACCACTTCCGTTATCTGCGAAATACAAGAAGAATTTCTCTTTGCCATCAATCTTTTTATGACATGCTGCCGGAGCCCATGAGTTAGCTGCCCATTTTGCTGCTCCTGTTTTATTCACCTTACCAGCGACAGGAATTGCACCGTGGTCAGTCCAGTTTACCATGTCGGCAGATGAGTAACAGTTAATCGTATTGATTGCACCATAACCATTTTTATCTCCTGGTGTAGCTTCATACTGCTGAGAGTCATTTGTACCATATACGTAGACGCGGCCATTATACTCCATTGCAAATGGGTCTGCCGTCATACGACTTGAAATGATTGGATTTCCAACTGTTGTTTTCTTTAATCCGTTCGATAAATCTGTGTAGACTTTGTTCGATACTGTGTTTACAACACCTGTACATGTGAAGTCATCAATATAGAATTCTCCATCAGCCGACTTTGGAAGCTGCCAATACAGATAAATATCTCCAGAGAACTCTGGAATTTCTGTTGTTGTAAAACTAACTTTGGTCCATACATCCGTAGGAACCGATTGTGTCTTCAAGCCAGGGTATGTCTCATTGTGCTGAAGACTTACATTAACATCCTGAGTATCTCCGGTTGTCTGCTTAACATAAAATGAGATATCGTATTTGTTCCCAATTGCGACAACATCATTCACCTTAATCTGTGTACCATTCCAGTTCGATGTACGTCCTGATACATGAAGGCACTTCGCTGAACCATTTGCACCACCATCAGCAACTTCAATTGTTGATGACCTTTTCTCAAATGGTGTTGCCTTACCATCTTCAAAGTCTACATCATAGATAACCTGTGGAGTTGGGACAGGTGTTGGTGCAACATAGGTTGGTGCAGGTGTTGGAGTTGGGACAATTCCTACTCCCTCTGCCTCAGCAATCAAATTGGCATCAATTACGGAATCCGTATAAACCTTAACCGATGCACCCTTTGGCGTGTTGTCAGGCTGATCCGTTACTTTTGGCTGATCCGTTACAACAGGAGCCTGCGTTGGAGAAACAGGATTCGTGTTGGTGTTCGTACTGGTATTCGTATTCGTTGTTTTAGATGTTTTCTTCTTAACCTTAACCGTTACTGTTCCCACTTTTCTAGATTTTCCTTTTCCCTTTTTCGTAATCTCTTTTACGGTAATCTTGGCTGTTCCTACACGAACACCCTTCACTTTACCCTTAGAAGTAACTGTTGCCACCTTCTTCTTGTTACTCTTAAATGTGTACTTACAGCTTGACTTCTTGTTCTTTAATTTGATTGTCTTCGTCTTCGACTTAACAACCGTAATTGTTTTTTTCTTCAGTATAGCTTTCTTCGCTGCCTGTGACATCTGTGCTGGCATATTGCCCATCACCAGTGACAAGACCAGAATTAGTGATAACACAATTCCGTAACCCCGTTTACATTGATACATAATATTTCCTCCTTTTTTATGATAGCCCTACTCCACAATGGAATAGATATATCACGTACTCTATAAGGAGATAATACTTCCTAATTCTCGCCTTTACAATGAATTATCACGTAAATAAATTGATTTATCTGGCAAAGCAAAGCGATTATCTCTTTTACCCCTTAATTATCTATGCTATAATAATCATACTATTACATGAAGGAGGGTGAGCCTGTGAAGCAACGTGTCTATATATGTATTGATTTAAAGTCATTCTACGCTTCGGTAGAGTGTGTAGAGCGTGGTCTTGATCCGATGACCACGAATCTAGTTGTTGCTGATCCGACGCGTACAGAGAAGACCATCTGCCTCGCAATCTCTCCTTCGATGAAGGCGCTTGGCATCAAAAACCGTTGTCGTGTCTTTCAAATTCCGAAAGATGTCGACTATATCATGGCACCCCCTCGGATGCAAACTTATATTGAATACTCCGCTAACATCTATGGTATCTATCTTCGTTACATCGCCAAAGAGGATATACAGGTCTACTCGATTGATGAAGCATTTATGGATGTCACGGATTATCTAGAATTGTACCAGATGACTGCCCGCGAATTAGGTGTTACCATTATGGACGATATCAAGCGAACTCTCGGTGTTACTGCCACATGTGGCATCGGCACGAACTTATATCTTGCCAAGATTGCCCTCGATATCACCGCGAAACACGCTTCTGATTTTATCGGAGAATTAACTGAAGATAGTTATCAGAAGACGCTCTGGAACCACCAACCTATCACGGATTTCTGGCGTGTCGGCCCTGGCATCGCCAAACGTCTCGCGCATAATGGCATCTTTACTATGGGTGATATCACTCAGGCACCAGAAGATCTTTTGTATCGCCTCATAGGTGTAGATGCCGAGATTCTGATTGATCACGCTTGGGGACGAGAGCCCACTACAATCGCCGAGATCAAGGCATTCAAGCCTCAGACAAACTCGATTTCAAGTGGTCAGGTTCTCAGTCGTGACTATACATTTGAAGAAGGCGAAATCATCGTAAAGGAAATGATCGACCTCCTATGCCTCGATCTTGTTGACCGCCAGCTTGTAACTGATTCCATTTCCCTATACGTTGGCTATTCCAATGAACTTGATATGAAACCAGCGCGGGCAAGCACACACCTAAGCGTCACAACTAGTTCTGTTCGTATTCTGACTGATAGCATGGTGCAGTTATACAGGCGCAGTGTAGACCCGCATTTTCCTATACGACGCATGACTTTAGCACTCAATCATGTCGTTGATGAGTCCTATGAACAATACGACTTATTAACCGACCCCGTGCAGATGGCAAAGGACAGGAAAATTCAACAGGCTGTCAACTCCATCAAGAAGAAGTATGGCAAGAACTCCATATTAAAGGGAATGAATCTACAGACAGACCACGGAGCAACAACGATAGAACGCAACCAACAGATTGGAGGGCATAAGAGTGGCACAACATGAAAAGGCAGACCGCGCCAAGATTTTCGCACCATTTGATGCACTTCGTGGATTGCGCGAAGCCTTGGCTGAGAAAGAGCGAATCACCGTTCCTCGGATGATTCTCACCGACGAGAAGAAAGAAGAACTCGACCGAATGTTCCAACAGATCAGCCCACGAGACGTAATCACTGTCGTATACTTTAGTCGTGATGAATACGTTCAGGTTACTGGTATGGTATCCAAATTCTCGCCAACTAGTAAAACGATGCAAATTGTAAATACAAAAATTTCATTTGATGATGTATGTGATATAAAAATTAATGATTCATGGGAGGTAACAGAAAAGTGGACATAGCTGATTGGGTAAAGACGCAATCGACTATGTCCACTTAATCGTTAATTCTCTTTTTCTATTTCTTATTGGCTGTAGCTTTACCGAGGAAAAGGTAGACTTCTTGATGATTAAGCATTACCCAAAAATGCCAGATAGCATTTATATGCTTCGTACACATCAGCCTTACTCGTCACTTCCCATGGTGCATGCATGTTGAGAACTGCCACACCACAATCGATTACTTCCATGCCATAGAGCGATAGTATGTAGGCAATCGTTCCACCGCCGCCGGCATCTACTTTACCAAGCTCTGACATCTGGAAGTTCACGTTATTATCATCGAGAATTTTGCGAAGTGTTGCCAGATACTCTGCATTCGCGTCGTTTGAGCCAGACTTGCCACGTGTTCCCGTGAATTTATTAAAGACTACTCCTTTACCTAGGAAGGATGAACTTCTCTTTTCAAAGGCATCAGAAAAGAGTGGGTCATAACCTGCATTGACATCTGAAGACAACATACGACTATTTTGTAAACACCGACGCAGATTCAACTCTGTATATTCACCCATCATCTCTAATAATTCTGCCACCGTATTTTCAAAGAAATGAGAACGCATACCTGTTGCTCCTACACTTCCGATTTCCTCTTTATCAACAAGCAGACAACAAGCCGTTTTCTTCACCGATTCCATCTTAAGCATTGCTGCTAGGGATGTATAGGCGCACACTCTGTCGTCCTGACCATAGGACAGAATCATACTCCGATCAAATCCCATTTCTCTTGCGCGTCCCGCCGGTACAATCTCAAGCTCTGCAGAGATAAAGTCTTCCTCTTCCATTCCATAGTTTTCTTTTAATATCTGTAAGACACCCGCTTTTACGCCATCTTTTTCCTCTGTGCTTAACGGCATATTACCAATAAGCAAATCTAGTTTCTCTCCTTCAATAAGCTTGGTGGCATCTTTTTTCATCTGTTCTGACGCTAAATGAATGAGCAAATCAGTCACACAAAATACAGGGTCACTATCTTTCTCTCCAATCGCAATCTCAACAACTGAACCATCCTTCTTTGCCACAACACCATGAATCGCAAGCGGAAGCGTAACCCATTGATACTTCTTAATTCCACCATAATAATGAGTATCAAGATATGCCATCCCTTCCGTCTCATAAAGAGGATTTTGCTTAACATCAAGACGTGGTGAATCAATATGCGCACCTAGAATATTCATTCCTTGAGCCATTGAATCCTTACCAATATGAAAAAGTGCAATCGCTTTCTTCATACATACTGCATAGATTTTCTCGCCCTCCGCAAACGGTTTCTTATTCTCTTTTCTCTCCTCGAGGGAAATATACCCAGCCTCTCTAGCCTGACGGACTGCCTCCGTCACACACTCACGCTCGGTCTTGCCCACCGACAGAAAATCCATATAACTTTCATTTACTCGTTGACACTTCTCCATCTCTACTGGACTGTAAGTCGTCCATGCATTTGTTCTTTCCATACCATATCCTCCTGTGCTGAAGCTGTTTTTGCGAAAGCTGAAAAGAGA
>CAZUGH010000008.1:8367-27610 GCA_964619785.1 uncultured Lachnospiraceae bacterium
CTGAAAAGAGAGCTTCTTCCATCTTATCTATTCCAATTCGATCTATCGTTGCGCCGAGACGTTCCTTCGTGAGACCATTTTCCTTATACCAAAGCATTGTCTTCTCAAGCAATGGGAAAATCTCTTCCTGCTCAACTAAATGGGATAGTGGTGTACCATTTCTTGTTTTCTTGCCCCATGTTCCACCTACATAAATCTGATATTGAACATGTTCGTGATACTCAACAGCTTTGAATGGGCATTTTCCTGTACATACACCGCATGTCTTACATGCTTCTTCATCAATTGACATTTTACCATCAATCAAATGTGCCGCCTTGGATGGACAGTTTACTTCTACCTGGCAAACCTTACATCCCTTGCAATCTTCTTTATGATAAACTGGTACGCGATGTCCTTCAATACCAAAATCATTCAAACTTGGCTTAACACAACTATTTGGACATCCACCTACTGCAATCTTAAACTTGTGTGGCAATTTTACGTCCGTCCAGCCAATGTAGTATTTTTCATATAATTCCTTGGCAAGTCCCTGCGTGTCATAATTACCGTAAATACAGGTAGTTCCTTTACAGGAAGTGATAGGGCGAATCTTAGCACCCGTTCCACCAAAGTATAATCCACGTTCTGCTGCATATGCCTTAGCAGCTTCAATCTTCTCGTATGGAATACCAACAATTTCAACTTGGAGTCTAGAAGTAAATGCTGCCTTACCGTTACCAAACTTATCTGCAAGCTCAGAAATAGTCTGCAAATCTTTCGCTGAAAATACGCATCCTGCTCCAATCAGTCGTCCCGAAAAGTTCTCTGTTCCTCGATTAATTAAAAATCCTTGTGCTTTCACCGCTGCGATTTGATCTTTTGTCAATTTTGCCATTATTTTCTCTCCATAAAGTAAAATTTCTTATCCTTCTTGTGAACACGACGATAATGTCTTCTTCCACGCACCTTAATCTGATGCTCTCTTGCACGATAGACTACTAATGTTATGACTGCTGCAATCGCTGCTGCCAATATAATCAAAAGAACTACCGTTTTCCATGGAAATGCCGGCGTATTTGCTTTTTCCACCGCATCCTCGAACCACTCGTCCATGTTGATACTATCACTCAATGCCTGATTCTCATTACGACTATAGAAAATATTGCCGCCACCAGCTTCCTTACCATTGTAAGTATACGTTAATTTTCCAATGACATTCTTCCCATTGATTAATTGTGGCTGTTGATTATATTCAACCTTTTTCTCTGCCTGGTCAAGAGTAACTCCTTTTGGCAGAATAACACTTCCGCCTCCATCAATCTCTAGACCCGAAGTAGACGATGCATAAAATGGGCTAAACCGAGTAAACATAACATCCTCTGACAACTGTGATGTCGTATCCCCACCCAAATTATATTGAGAGAATTTCTCAAAACAATAATTGAAAAGCTTAATGGTATCCGTGTAAATGTTTGGCTCGCCCTGAACCGCCGACTTTGTCTTCATAACAACACAGATTAATTCCATGTCACCTTTCTTAGCCGCTGTTACAAGTGTAGCTCCTGATTTATAAGTATATCCTGTCTTGCCCCCGAGACAATAATCATATCCATACTGTGGATAATTAATCGGGTAAAGCATCGCATGATGATTCACAAGAATTCTTTTTGTCTTAGTTTTATTGGTTTTATTGATTTCATATTGCTTAGTACTACATAATGTACGGAATGTAGAATTTTGCATCGCAGCTCGCATAATCAATGCCATGTCATGTGGCGTCGTATAATGATTCTTTTTCCACAAGCCGTTTGGATTGGCAAAATGTGTGCCCGTGCAGCCTAGTGATGCTGCTTTGGTATTCATCATATTCACAAAGTTTTTCACACTACCGGAGATATGTTCTGCCACACCGAGGCAGGCTTCGTTTGCAGACGGAAGCATGACTCCATAGAGGCTCTGCTCCATCGTAATCTTCTCGCCTGGTTGAAGTCCCATATTGGACGCCCCAAACTCAAGACCCAACGTCGCTTCTGAAGAATAAGTCACCGTCTCTGACATAGAAGAATTCTCAAGTGCCAATAAAGCAGTCATAATCTTCGTTATACTGGCTGGATATCTCTTCTTATCCATATTCTTTTCATACAAAATCATTCCTGACTTCATGTCCATCACAACTGCACCTGCTGCAGATACATTCGATGGTCCACTTGGCCATTCCTTCGTAGCAGCTTTTGCCTCGCTGCTATACGATAAGCCCGATAACAACATCGCTGCTGCCATCAAACAGACAACTAACTTCTTCATGTAATCCTCATTCCTTTCACAAACGATTACTCTAGTACCTTAAGTGCATCTTTAATCGATTTTTCAAATGCTTCCTGACCGTATTTATCAACCTCTGTCTTGTCCTTGGCACCATGTGTCAGACAGCCCGCACCACCGATACATCCACCGGTACATGCCATTCCTTCGATAAAGTTATTAGGAAGTACATTTTTGCTCGCCTTGAGAAGCGCAAGCTTACATTCCTCTATTCCATCACACGCAATTGGATTGTATTTACTCTCATCTAACTCCTGCTCTTTGATTGCTTCTGCCACTGCATCACGCAGACCACCGCTTCGAGCGAAGATACGTCCGAAGTAAGAAGCATTATCAAGAACATCTTCTTCTAGTGTATCCAAATCTAAGTCACGACTATCAAACAGTGCCTGAAGTTCTTCAAATGTAATCACCGCATCAACGGCGCCTTCCGTTTTCTCAAGCTGGAACTCCGCCTTTTTTGCTGTACAAGGTCCGATAAATACAATCTTGATATTCTCATCGACCTTTCTCATATACTGTGCAACTGCCACCATCGGACTTGGGTTATGTGATACATGCATGGCCATATTTGGAAATGCTGTCTCTACGTACTTAACAAAGCCAGGGCAACATGAGCTAGTAAGAAATCCCTTTTCTAATAACTCTCTTGACTCCGACATCGCCACCATATCTGCTCCCAAAGCTGCTTCCACAACACTATAGAATCCCAACTTCTTGATTCCAGCCACAACCTGTCCTAGCTTTGCATAGCTGAACTGACTTGAAATGGATGGTGCAACGACAGCATATACTTTATATTTTGTATTATTTTCACTTGCTTTAATCATACGAATTACATCAAGAATAAAGGAGCGATCCTGAATTGCACCAAATGGGCACTGATATACGCAAGCACCACAGGAGATACATTTATCATAATCAATCTCTGCCTTCTTATTCTCATCATCCATACTGATTGCCTTAATTTTGCAAGCATTCTCACAAGGACGACGGAAATTGTGAATTGCTGAATATGGACACACCTTCGCGCACTGTCCACACTCAATACATTTATCCTTATCAATAATCGCTTTCTGGTTTTTATCAAATGTAATCGCACCACGCTTACATACATCCTCACATCGATGTGCGATACAACCACGACAAGCCTCTGTTACATTATACCCCGCAACCGGGCACTCATCACAAGCAATATCTAAAACCTGAATGATATGATCATCATCCTTTGGTCCACCAATTGCCAATTTGACACGCTCTGTAACCACTGCCTGTTCCTTATAAATACAACAACGCATGGTAGCTTCTTTCCCTTTCACAATCTCCTTGGGAATATCGCTAATACTCTCCATTAAATCGCCCTCAAACTCGTGGCGAGCAACAGAACGCAGCACCTTATATTTCAAATGTTGTACTTTAGTATCAAATTTTCTCAGTTTCATACGCTTCCTCCTGTGCTAGAGCTGTTTTTGCGAAAGCACGTGACTGAAAAAGTCCGTCAGGATTTTTCAGTTCACATAAATACAGTTTATGGCTCTTTCATAAACTGTTGTGTGCTCGTTATGGCTAAAAATAACTTACCTTTATCTTCTTACCCATCTTCTTTAAACAATCTGACAACTCATCAATCAATCTCATCTTAACACTAAAGCTAATCGGTAGATTAGGATTTTGGTGAGCAGGATTCACTGCTCGTCCAACATAAAAGTTGATATCTGTTGCCTCTTCAAATAATAATCTGGCAATCTGTGAGGCAGCGTCTGGTAGGATACTCCACTCATCATAGTCATCATTATCTGCTAAATGGTTTTGGGCATACTCTAAAACTCGTGTCATTGTGATAACACCCTCTGTAACCAAATCCACGCCTTCAATCTTGGCGGTTGGTGGAATCTCTGGGTCAAAATACTCAATCTCTGCATCTAATGATTTGCCAAGATACTTCGCTGCCAACTCGGAAGTGGTTCCTCCACAGACAATGTGTTTTCCTTCTTTTGCAAAAAATAGTGCCATCATCTTATTCACATCTTTGGGATCAACAGGTGGTCCCATCAACAGATTCATTGGATTTCTCTTACGAATCTTGATTACGCCAACAGTTGTATCATCGCCTGGTTCTCCCGCATATAATGTATTACATTGGTCGAGAAGTACAGTTGCTAGCGTCTTCGCTGTATGCGTACTATCGTATTTCTCTTCCATGAATTCCACGATATTATCTCTCTGCCAGCCAAAATTCATCGTCATTCCTACACCAGCGTAGATTGCACCATCGCTCATCGCAACGAAGACATCATTTTCCTCAAGCTTGAACTTGGATGAATAGATGGTCTTGCCATCGAGCTGTATCTGCTGCATCGGGTATGGAACACTGACACCATTTTTCAGATAAATCACATTTGGATTATCATATTGTATAATCTCAGCTTCTTCGTTGTTGACCACTCGTATAATGGTAAATGTGGAATAAGCAACCCCTCGCTTTTCACACACTGGCAACGTCGACGCAATCGTCTTAACACATTCTTCAATATCCATCTCATTCGCCATCATAGTTGAAATAATCTTTGATGTCAATGTTGCAAGAATATTGGCTTTTACCCCACTTCCTAGCCCATCAGCTAGAACCATAACAAATGAATTTTCTCCTTGCTCTACGACCTCGACATTGTCCCCGCAGAGCTGTTCGCCTTTTTTGATCAGACTCATATAGCCGATCTCAGTGCACAGATTATTCATTCTCTAAAGTCTCCTTCAATTTGGACAACGCGATTTTAGTCTCAGCCGTCGTTTCACCTAACAAGGATGCAATCTCCTGACACACCCTCATCTGCTTCTCAATGACCTTATCCGTAATCTCCACTGTATGCATACTAATGGATTCTTTTTTGCGCAACTGCCGTTCTTCCTCTGTCACATCACGTAAAATGATAATGACGATGTCATAACCCTTGTCGTAGAGAACGGTCTCTTCCATATATTTTTCATATTCGGCAAGATAAATTCTCTTGTCGTGAATACTTTGCTTTGTATTTGCAACGGTAAGGAAATCAATCGGATCAAGTATCCTCACAACCGGACAATCAAGAATGTCCGATGGTCGCGATATATTCAACATGCGACATGCTGCTTTATTTATCTGCTGAACCTCTAACTCATTGTTCAGTACAATGATTCCATTTGGTGTATTACCAATGATATTATCGGAAAATGATTCCGCTCTCTCTTTTAAGAATGGCAGACACATACTCATGTCAGCTTTTCCTAGATAGACAGCAACTGCCTTCTCGCGACAAGTATCATAGCCACAACTTCCACAATTAAGCTCGTCTTCCTTTGTCGTCTTACCCATCTGGTGAAGTATCTCTTCAATCGCAGCGGTTCCAGGCAATGTCTGATTCACTCCAACATAAGAGATTGGCTTCTCAAAATCAATATCATCAACGCCTTCGATTGTAAAATCTTCCTCTCCGGCAAATTCATTTACCTTCATCACATCTGTAATCGGCTGACGCTTTTCCTTGCTCATCGCTGGTCCACCGACACAACTTCCGATACAGGCCGACATCTCGATAAAGCAGTTCTCAAGTTTGCCTTCCATAATATCATTCAATGCTCGCATACAATTCTTCACACCGTCGATGCTGATGTAGGAATGTCCTTCTTTGTGATTCATCATGCTTCGCACAATACCGCCCGTTGTCGGAAAAAGACGAGCATGACCCTTCTCACAAGTATCATCCACATGCTCAAAGGTAATCTCCTGATTCTCTAACCAGTCTGACAATTCTTCATAAGTCAGAACGGCATCCACGATTCCTGGATACTCTTCTGCTTCTGCTTTTTTTGAAATACAAGGTCCGATAAATACGGTCTTGATTCCCGGGTGTTCCTTCTTCAACTTTTTACAATGTGCCAACATCGGCGAGTCCACATGTGCCAGCATTGGTAATGCCTGTGGATATCTCTTCTGAATCAGCATATTAATCGTGTGACAGCAAGAAGAGATGACAATCTGATTCGGATTTTCCTCTATCATCTGCTCATACTTATTCTTAACTATCGTTGCTCCGACTGCAGTCTCTTCCACACCAGCAAATCCCAGCTTCAGAAGCGCCTGTTCCATCGTAGCAAAAGAAGAGTTATCGAAATTCGCAATAAAAGATGGTGCCAAGCTGACATACACTGGTGTGCCAGATGCAATCATCTCCTTTACTAAAGCAACTTCTTTCTTAACTTCCTTAACGCCTTGTGGACACACAACATAACAACGCCCACATAAAATACATTCGTCCTCCACAATCTGTGCTTGGTTGTTGGAAAAACGAATGGATTTCACTGGACAATGCCTGATACATTTATAACAATTCTTACAATTTGCTTTCTTCGACTCAATATATGGACTCATTGTTCTTCCTCCATCAAATCTGATCTAAAACATACTGTTTAAATACCTGATCAAAATTATCCTTGGATACGCCACATATGACCTCTTCATTCACTTTGATACTTACGCCATCCGTGCATTTTCCCAGACAAAAGGCCGCACTCAGCTTAACCTTCTCTGTCAAACCATTCTTCTCAAGATTCTCCTTCATCAGATTGATGATATCATAAGAACCCTTCAGATGACATGAACTTCCAACACATACATAAATATTCATAATTTTGCCGTTCCTCCCCATCGTTTGTATTTGATTTTATTATATAAGATTGTTACATTATTGTCAATTTCATAATACCTGCGAAATAACGATATTTCGGTTCTTTGAGAGGTCAACGATTCCATCATCTGTCAATATCGATGGTCTCGACAGCTCATTCGAATTGATTAACACAATTTTTCCTTTTCTTCCATCGCTTAAAACCACATTGTGCTGTAGATAAGCATCGGTCAATTTCTTCATAATAGGAATCAGGAAAATAGGATTAAACTGATGTCGTCCTTCCTCTTCAAATAGGCGAATTACCTCAAATGGACAGATTCCTTTACGATATACACGACTCGCCGTCATCGCTTCATATACATCTGCAATGGCAGTAATGGCAGCAAATGGGTCAATTTCACTAATATGTACACCAAAAGGGTAGCCCTTTCCATCGCATCGTTCGTGATGCAAAAGAACTGCTCGTTTCACACTTTCATTTATTTTCTTGTCTTTTAAAAACTCATAGCCCTTACGAGAATGCTCTTTAATAACCGCAAACTCCTCTTCCGTAAGTCGTCCTGGCTTTCTTAGAATCTCTTTATTCACCAATAATTTACCAAAATCATGAAGCAAGCCACAAAGTGTCAAATGCTTCTTCTCATATTCGGTCATGCCTAGCCAATCGGCAAACACATTGCAAATCATCGAAACATTTACCGAATGCATATAAGTCTCATCGTCAAAATTACGCAGGTAGTGAAGCATGTCAAATACCTGGTACTTATTGTTCGTTACGACAACGACGTTGGTAACATCCTGTATTAATTTATCTTCATCGATGTCATCCCCTGCTTCTAGCAGTTGATTCATCGTATGCTTAATAGAAACAATTGCCTCCTCATATTTGGCATTAAACTCTCGCTGAAGTTCTTCCATACTCGGATCATCAATAATCTCTCCATCGAGTTCCTCTTCAATCTCTTCGTCTCCCATGTAAATGGAAACACTAAGTATACCAAAAAAGGTAATACGTGCGATACCATTTTCATCAATCACGCTACCTTCTGAGATTAGTAATTGTTCATTTCTTGAGTAAATATCTCGTGCTGCCACCATCCCAGGAGCAAGATTACTCACCGGGATTAGCACTGTCTTTTTCTCTTCCACGTGCATCCCCTTCCTTGGTCTTTATCCGGTCTGCTTACGTCTCTTGATTACCTTTAACCTTGTAAACTCTTCACGCTCTTTTTCTTCTAGTGCGTTTTGTATATCATTCACCAATTCCGTATATCTTGGAATTGTGACATTCTTCAATGCATTTGCACGACGTTGTGTCTTCTTAATACTGTTTGCAAGACGATATGCCGAGTTCTCAATCATAGATAATCGTATTGTAAGTTCTTTCACCTTGTTAAACTGATAATAGGCTTCATCTAGGGATACCCTTGTTCCAACGAATGGATATACGGGCGCCCGGTCTCCTGTTTCATATTGCACAAGCGGAATCTCGGTACCCATAACACTTCGCTGCTTAATCTTAATGGTATCTTCTGTAGGAATCGTCATACTCAGGTCCGCAATATTACCAATACCCATCTCGATATTGGCTTGTTGCAATGCCTCGTATGCTTTTGTAAATGTTATATCAATCTCTGATTGAATGTTGGCAGCCTGGTCAATCAGTTCCATCAACTCTTTAATCAGAATATTTCTTTTTTTGTCCATCAGGTCATAGCCCTGACGTCCCAATGCCAGCGAATTCTTCGCTTTCATGAGATTGGCTTTGGTAGGAAATGAATCGGTATCCATGTGCTCGCCACCTTTCAATCAATCTATCTTAATAATACTTGTCAAGTATCTTCGTGTCAACACGATCTAGCTCTTCTTTTGGCAGAATGTGTAGTAATTCCCAGCCTTTTTCCAAAGTTTCTACAATACTACGATTTTCTTCCTTGCCCTGAGAGACAAATGCCTTCTCAAAAGCTTCTCCAAACTTCAGATATTTTTTATCTACTGGTGACAACTCATCTTCACCGATAACGCTTGCCAAAGCTCTCGCATCTCCCACATGTGCATAAGCGGAAAATAGCTGATTTGACAAATCTCGATGATCTTCTCTTGTGAATCCCTCACCAATACCATCTTTCATCAGACGTGATAATGATGGCAATACATTGATTGGTGGATATACATCCTGTTGATGCAGGTAACGGTCTAGTACAATCTGACCTTCTGTAATATATCCTGTCAAGTCAGGGATTGGATGTGTGATATCATCATTCGGCATTGTCAGGATTGGAATCTGTGTTACCGAACCCTTCTTACCCTTAACGATTCCTGCTCGTTCATATAATGTAGCAAACTCACTATATAGGTAACCAGGATAACCTTTTCTACTTGGAATCTCTCCCTTTGAAGAAGATACCTCACGCATCGCCTCTGCAAAAGAAGTGATATCCGTCAAGATAACTAGAATGTGCATATCTTTTTCATAAGCTAGATATTCTGCCGTTGTCAAGGCAACCTTAGGCGTAATCAATCGCTCAACTACTGGGTCATCTGCAAGATTCAGAAACATCGTTACATGCTCAATTGCTCCACTTTCTTCAAATGTCTTTCGGAAGAAATCTGCTACGTCATGCTTAACACCCATCGCGGCAAATACGATACCAAACTTCTCATCCGAATCAGAACCAAGCGATGCCTGCTTCACAATTTGTGCAGCCAACTGATCATGTGGAAGACCATTTCCAGAGAAAATAGGTAGCTTCTGTCCACGAATCAAAGTGGTCAAACAATCAATTGCAGAAATTCCCGTATGAATATAGTTACGAGGATATTCTCTCGAAACAGGATTCAGTGGAAGTCCATTGACATCACGTTTATCTTCGGAATGAATGGCACCTAATCCATCAATTGGCTGTCCCATACCATTGAAAATACGCCCTTCAACCTCTTCAGAAAGTGCAATCTCCATCGGATGACCTGTTAATTTTGTATGGGTATTTTGAAGAGACATTTCTTCTGTTCCTTCAAACACCTGTATAATCGCCTTGTCCTCGTAAATCTCGATGATTCGGCCAATCTTCTTCTCATTGCCTTCTACTGTAAACTCAACAATCTCATCGAAGAAAGCATTCTCAACCCCTTCAAGTACAATAAGGGGTCCATTAATTTCACTTAAACCTAAATATTCAACAGCCATAGCTATCCTCCGTTCTATGCATTGCTCTTCATGAAGCGATCATAATACTCATCAATAGCAACCTTATACTCGTCAAACTTGTCAAGCTCGTCGTTGGCAACATCATACTTAATCGATACCAAACGGTCGAAGATTGGATCTTCGCGAATCAGGGCCATTGGCATATTCAGCGAAAGTAGCTGCTTACATTTATCATATAGATACAAGATGACTTCCATCATCTTTAACTGTTTCTCCAAAGGTACATATGTGTCGTCCTTATGAAAAGCATTCTGCTGCAAGAATCCTAGACGAATTACTCTAGCAATCTCAAGCACTAGCTTCTGATCATCAGGAAGTACATCACTACCAATCAGCTTAACAATCTCATTCAAACTATTTTCCTGTGACAACAGAGACAGCATCTGGTTACGATAAGTCACAAAATCCTGACCTGCATTTTTTATATACCAAGGCTCTAAGTCACTGACATATTCACTATAACTATTTAACCAATGAATCGCAGGGAAATGTCTCGCATATGCTAACGAACGGTCAAGTGCTAAGAAACAGCGGACGAATCGTTTTGTGTTTTGTGTTACTGGCTCTGAAAAGTCGCCACCCTGTGGAGATACAGCTCCAATAATGGTTACGCTTCCTTCCTTGCCATTGAGTGTCTCCATAAATCCAGCTCTCTCATAGAAAGAAGAAAGACGTGATGCCAAATAGGCAGGGAAGCCTTCTTCTGCTGGCATCTCTTCAAGACGTCCTGACAATTCTCGAAGAGCTTCCGCCCATCGTGAAGTAGAGTCCGCCATAATCGCAACATGATATCCCATGTCTCGGTAGTATTCCGCTAATGTAATTCCTGTATAGATACTCGCTTCACGAGCAGCAACCGGCATATTTGATGTATTAGCAATCAATGTTGTTCTTGCCATCAGCGGGTTGCCCGACTTTGGATCGACCAATTCAGAGAACTCTTCTAGAACGTTAGTCATCTCATTACCACGTTCTCCACATCCAATATATATAATGATGTCCGCATCAGACCATTTTGCCAGCTGATGCTGTGTCATCGTTTTACCTGTTCCGAATCCACCAGGAATCGCAGCTGTTCCACCCTTCGCAATTGGGAAAAGTGTATCTAGAATCCGCTGTCCGGTTATCAATGGACGATCGATTGCAAATCTTTTTCCTACTGGTCGAGGAACACGAATCGGCCATTTCTGCGTCATCGTCAATTCTTTCACAGTTCCATCTGGTGCTTCAATTGTTACGATTGTATCATTAATTGTATATTCTCCATTATCAGCAACTTTTGTAACGGTTCCCTCGATATTTGGAGGCACCATTACCTTGTGCACAATCGCCGTTGTCTCAGGTGTCGTTGCAATAATCATTCCACCTGTTACATATTCGCCTGGCTTCACGAGAATTGTTACATCCCAAAGTTTCTTGGTATCAAGTGAATCGACATTCGCACCTCTTGGGATAAATGCTCCTGCATTCTTTGAAATCTCCTCAAGTGGACGTTCAATACCATCAAAAATATTATTCAAAATTCCAGGTGCCAATGTAACAGAGATTGCAGCACCTTCGCCGACTACTTCCTCGCCTGGCTTCAGTCCTGTTGTTTCCTCAAACACCTGAATTGTTGTTCTTTTCTTTGTAAGACCGATTACTTCTCCTACCAGTTTTTCTTTGCCAACATAAACCATCTCGGACATTTTAAAATCCAAGTCTCCTGGCAGATAGATAATTGGTCCATTGATTCCATGTATTTTGCCAACTGCCTGCATAAATACACCTCCTTATGCTACATCGTATATGCTTCCTGCTCTTCATTTCTTCTCGCCAGATAAGAATTATCGATTAATAAATTCTTCTCACGAATCACAATTCTTGTTCCTCCGATAAAATCCATCTCACTAATGGTCGTTTTCATACCTGTAGCTTTCTCGACCTTATCTTTCTTATCTTGATCCGAACCATTTAGGTAAATAATGGCTTCGCAATCACCGATTAATTCTTCTGCTTCTTTCACTTGTCGAATCAGGTCATCAACATATTCGTCTGTCTGCATATACGCTTGTAATCTTTCATCAACCAATTGAAAAAGAATTGCCTCAAAGCTTTTCTCTTCTTCAAGAACTTGTTTTTTAACATCCTTAGAAGCGAGGGAAATGACTCTGTTCTTCTCATGGAGCAACTGCTCGGACTCCATATGAAACAGTGCTTCTGATTTATCTTTTAACGTTGCTTTTTGCTCAGCTAACTGATCCTGTATCCCTTTTTCATATTCCTCAACCATCGCTGTGCTCTGAGACGTAGCATCTTCAATCGCAGTCTCATAGAAAAGTTCTAGTTTTTCGTCAATTGTCATTCTGTCATCTCCTTACAATTTCAAGCCAATTGCTTGATTTACATAGTCCGTAATAAAGTCTGGCTTTCTACCTGTACCATGACGGTCAGGAATCTCCACAATCAGTGGAAGTCGACGATTCAACTTGACATCATCGATAATATCGGGGAATTCACGACCAAATCGTTCCGTAATCAGCACAATTCCAATATCCTTATCGCTAACGGCTTTCTCTAGCTGTTCCCGAAGATGTTTCTGTGAATGGATGACGACACCATCAACACCGGCTAGCTTGATGCCTGTGTAAGTATCGACATTATCACTTATTAAAAACATTTTCATATCATTTCACCCCTGTCATTTCCTATTATCCGAGGATAGAGAAGGAAATCAAAAGTCCGTACAATGCAATAGACTCAGCCAAAGCAACGAAGATCAATGCTTTACCCATGATACTAGAATCTTCGCTCAATGCACCTAATGCAGAACTTGCTGCGCTAGCAACGGCGATACCAGCACCGATACATGACATACCAACAGATAATGCTGCTGCGATATACTGTAAACCAGACTTGGCAACTTCGCCAGCTTCTGTAGCGGCACTTGCATTACCACTGAACAGTAACATGCTGCCAATCAAAAGCGTTCCGAAAAATGCTACACTGTTTACACCAACTGCAATCTTGAAATTGCCACGTTTTCTCTCACTCAAATAATAATATCCCATTGGGAAAACGATGCTACATACTAAAATAATTCCTAAAATAATCTTTGTCATAATACTTTCCTCCTAAATATTGTTTGCTTTATTTTTGCGAAATGGCTTAAACTCTTTGCCGCTTCCTTTATAGAAACGACTAAACATCTCGTAATACTCTAATCGAAGTACTTGAATTCCTACTACCAATCCTTCCAATCCAATTACTACGATGTTACCTAAGATAATCACCAACATGTTTGGATTTCCTTGTTCTGCACCTGCTAGTGTAAATACTACACCCATCATTCCCGCATGACTCAGTGCGAATGCACCGACACGGACAAATGATATCGTGTTTGTTGCATAACTCAGAACCACATCAAACCCTTCAACCAAAGCTTCGATTAAGAACATGCCAACACTTTGTCCCTGCTCTAATGCTCGCTTCTTCTTCAGAATTCTTCCTAATGGCTCTTTTAATATGATACATATCAAAGGAACACCAATCAATACCGCCAAAATAATAGTTCCTGGCATTGTGTGTCCTGTGAACACCAATAATATTGCAACAACAGCTGTTCCATATACTAATAATCCTGCGACTCCACTCGGATCAAACAATAACGCTTCGATGTCTTTTTCCTTAATCGCATTTATAATATGAAGAACCATTGCAACAAGAATCAATATAATTCCGAAACAAATCGAAACCATCAAGGTCGACATAATATCATCCATCGGTCGACGCCATACTGGGCTTAATAATTCCTCATCACCAAATACACTACCATACATGAAACCAAAGATGACCGACCAGATTCCCGCAATGGAAATAATTCCAGCAATATTCATCTTCTTAATCTTGTACATAATCGCACCACCAATAACAAGAAGTGCTCCTTGTCCTACATCTCCAAACATAATACCAAAGATGAGTGTGTACGTAAGTGCAACGAACAAGGTTGGATCCATCTCTGTATATGCTGGCAATCCATACATCTGAATAAACATTTCAAATGGTTTAAATATCTTTGGATTTTTCAAGTTTGTTGGAGGAATTGCCTCAAGTGCTTCGGTACCATCATCTGGTAGACAGAACACCTTAGGATCATTCTCGATTTCTTGTAAGAAAGAGCCGGCATCTTTTTTCCTCATCCAACCACACAGAATGTAGAATACGCTGCCTTTACTCTGTTTTTTTGTACATGCTGCCATCTTACGAATCGAAAAATTCTCTGAGTAGGTCGTCAACTTTTCATAAGCGCCAAAAACCTTCGTTCGCGAATTCTCAAGTGTCTCTTTTACTTTATCATCTAATGCATCCATCTGCTTCGACACCTCATCGATGTCTAGCAAAAGTTTCTGATATGCTTGTTCTGGTGTACCCTCGTATTCATCTGCGATATAAAGTCGCTCAAAATGTAATGAACTATATACGGCATCAACCTTCGTTGATGTCGATGCTGGAACGAAGTAAACGCCCCATACATAGCTATCATCTCGATCACATTCATAGAATACCGTATTTAAATTCTCATATCCATACTTGGAAAATTTCTGGAAGTATTCATGTGCAATTCGTCCAAACCGAAATCGAATAAATTCAAAATCCAAAATCTTATGAAGTTCATAATCAAGTAGCCGAAATGGCTCAATCTCTTCTAATAACTTCTCAAGGTGTTTTTTCTGGTTAATCAAGCTCTCTTTCTGCAATGTGATTTCATCTACCAAATCATATGCATGGTTGACAATCTCCACTGCATCGTCTAACTCTATCTTGGGAATCTCATCTTCACATGTTCCCAGCATATGAATCAGACTCTCTGCCTTTGTGAGTGATTCCTTATGCGGATTCACTTCAACAAAAGGCTTGATATTCGGAACATCACTCAGCTCGCTGATTGCATTTTCCAGATGTATATCGTATTTCATTAAATATTTCTCGTTCACACGGTCAATATCTTCTTTTGGTCCTGTGATACGGAGAAATTCCATCTTTTCTATCAAGTCGCTGCCTCCTACATTGTTATAGTTTTGCTAATATCGCTAAGCTCTGGTCTGCCGGCAGACTATATCTGACGCATTCCAAAGCAGTTGTTAATTTATCTAATTCTCTTTCCTTTAAATAAAGAAAATACTCAATCGGAATCAAGCTCATCGGATTCTTCCTAGCCTGCGCGTGGTATACCTTGCTGATATATTTCTGATAGCATATCTCAATATTTTGTGAGCTAATCTCTTCACCGAATAGCTTACGATAAGGCCCTGATGCAATCATGTCATTTAATTCTTGAATGCTCTCTGTGGCGACCATATCAGCAACCTTTTTCTTGCTTATTTTATAATGAATCGGAATAATGGATCTCATAATCTTACCATTGTCCGTATCAAAATACGTCTTAAATCGATAAATCCACATAAGGTTCAAAAGATCAATATTCTGACCCATGATATCGGTGTAAACCTTGCATTCTCTCTTGCTAAGGAATTTATCCTTCATCTTCCACATCTTCTCGTAATAGTAAACATCAAGTCTTGTCTCATAATCAAAAAGTGTAGGGTCTACTATATTGCTAACATCCTTGAGAATCATGTAATAATCGGTTCCCTTCAATGCCTCAACTAGACCTTCAATCGTATCTTGATTCATCAAACGATCCAACTTAATATTCGAGTGACGTTCAAAAAAATCCTTAAACAAAGATAAATCCACAGTGGATTGTCGTTGAATAACGCCTTGAAGACACAACTTGATAATCTGCACTTCAAAACGACAGAAGAAAATCTGGATGGACTTTCTCTGCTTCACTCTGGCAAATCGATAAAGCTTCGCATAGGTAAGCCGCAAAGAGTGTATCAATTCATGTTCAATCTCTCCACGATGGATTCCTATATCTGTATCTCGGAAAATCTGTCGATATCCCTTATGCTCTTTTAAATATGAAATAATATCTGTTACACTACTCAAGTTAATGATTCGTTCAAAATCATCATCGGTCAAAAGCGTCGATTCCATAGCCTTCGACTTGGTGATGATACCACTATAGGTCAATAAACCTGCCATATCTCATCACGCTCCAATAATTCTTTTGAATACCTCTTCTGCCATCTTATCTTTTTCTTTGACAAAACGGTTCTCAATGTCGCTCAACTGCTGGTTGCCTTCTTGATAGACTTTCTCAATCTCAGGCTTAGTCTCACATTTTCCTTTTAATTCTTCAAGCTTTGCCAACCGATCTGTCTCTAACTCTCTTCTATACTTCTCAAGTTCTTCCTTCTTCTCACGCTCAATCCGAAGTTTCTCAGAAGATGCATTATCAATAATATGATGAGCTTTATTTTCAATCTCAACTAGCTTTTCAATAGCTTCTTTCATCCGCTCACTTCCTTCAATAAATTTATCACTACTAACATAATACACTATTTCAGATTTTTTTCTAGAGTCAATGTGTAGATTTTTTATTTTTAATCCGTTTATTTTTGGTTACAATGATGGTATAATACCCTTGAAATAACTGTATTTAATAAAATAAATACTACAATTTAATTAGAGAATGGAGATTTATCATATTATGAGATTACGTAATATCAAGGGTGCTAGAGAATATATCGACGCAAGTCCATTTGTCATTCACGACCCACAAGCTAATAAAGGACGCTGGAATGAGGTTTTTAAAAACGATAATCCAATACATATTGAGATAGGCATGGGTAAGGGACAATTTATTCATCAGCTCGCTACAGATAATCCCGACATTAACTATATCGGTATCGAGAAGTTCTCTTCTGTTTTATATCGTGCCATTCAGCGTCGTGAAGAAAGCGACTTGAAAAATCTCTTCTTTCTTCGTATTGATGCAGAGATTCTTCCTGACATCTTTGTATCTGGCGAAGTAGAACGAATTTACCTCAACTTTTCTGACCCATGGCCAAAAGACCGCCATGCCAAACGCCGTTTAACTTCTCCCGAATTCTTGCATCGTTATGATCAGGTGTTACACCAAGACGGCTATATTCAATTTAAGACAGATAATCGTGCCCTTTTTGATTTTTCTGTCGAATCCATCGAATCAACCTCACCATGGGTTCTTCGTGACGTTACCTATGATCTGCATCACAGCGAATACCTTGAGGGCAATATCATGACAGAATATGAGAACCGTTTTGTAAATCTCGGTTATCCAATACACCGACTAGTAACCTATCGATAGTATTTTCATATGATGTAATAAAAATACAAATAGGTGATTCCATTGAAAAAGACTCTCAAAACTGAGCTTGCCAAATTATCCGGAACCAACACCAATCTAAACAAAAAGTCCCTTCGGATTATGTCTTCGCTTAACGAAGTTATGACACTTCTTAAAATCGAGAATAAACCGAAGGGATAATTTTATAAGTCTAATTCTTTTTCCTTTAATTTTTTGTCAATGAAAATGTTAAGTAAATAGGAAATAACTCCAACAACGGGAACTCCTAAAAACATACCAAGCACTCCGAAATAAGCGCCTCCCACCGTGATGGCAAAAATAACCCATAAAGGTTTCAGGCCGGTAAGGTCACCTAAAATCTTAGGTCCAAGATACAAACCGTCAAATTGTTGTAATGCCAATATCGTAATTGCAAAAATAAGTGCTTGTTGAGGTTGAATCAACAGATAAATAATAACCCCTGGAACCGCACCGATAAATGGGCCAAAATATGGTATCATATTCGTGATACCAACAATTACACTAAGCAAAATCGCATATGGTAATTGTAATATAGTTAGGATTATAAAACACAAAACACCAATAATAAACGAATCCAATGTCTTACCAATCAAAAAACCATTAAAAATATGATTACATGCCTTAAGCGTTTTCCAAATACCAGGTGCCTTCTGCTTTGGCGTTATCGCATAGATAAGTCTCTTAAGATGGTACATGATATTCTTTTTATCAATGATAAAATATATTGAAATCACAATAGACAAAAGAAAATTAATCGTAATTGTAACAATCGATCTAGAAAATCCAAAAATCATTGGCACAATATATCTAGCCATCTCTGTTCCATAATTCATTAACTGTGGTTCCATCGAAGAAATCTTATCATTCACAGCTGGCGTATTAAGATATGGTACCGTACGCTGAAGTTGTTGCAGATAAGAAACCGCTGATGTTCCCATCTGTTTGAAATCCATATCTCGAATACTAGCACCAATCTGTGGAATGACAAACAACAACGCCACAACGATGATACCGATGATAATAATGTAGGCAACGCAAATACTAATAACAAATCTAACCTTTTTCCCTCTGCCTCGAAATATCAACTTATCGAGTAAACGATCTATATTTTTCATCAATGGCATAACAAGATATGCCAAAAAAATTGCAATCATAAATGGCGTTAATATAGACACAAGCCTCGATAACTGCTTTGAAGCAATTCCCCAGTTCCACACGATAAACACGACAGCTGTACCAACCGCCAGTAAAATAATAACACTTAGATAATTGGCTTGAATTCCTTTGGTAAATCTTTTAATGAAATTTTGCTTTTCTTCTTGTTTCATATTCTCCCTTTCCACACTTTCTACTATATTGTCAAAATTTACACTATTTTTATGAAAATAGGGGTTGCAATTTGATTCTAAATCAGATATAATAATCCTTGCGTTAACCGCTATGCGCTTTTAGCTCAGTTGGTAGAGCACCTGACTCTTAATCAGGGTGTCTGGGGTTCGAACCCCCAAAGGCGTATTCCCGAGTCCTTGTTTGGCAGACCTGCAACTGCTGGGTGAGGGCTTTTTTTTGTTTAAATACAGTGTCATAAAGTCTTGTTTACACGTCATGCTTGCATGTAAGTGGGAACAAGACTTTATGACACGTACCCCACAATGAGGATGAAGGGAAGCGTTAGCTTCACGAGAATCCGAATTGTGGTTGAATTGCGAGAGTACAAAGTACGGAGCAATTCGTGTATTTAAACACCAGCATCCAAAGTCTTGTTTACACGTCATGCTTGCATGTAAGTGGGAACAAGACTTTATGACA
>CAZUGH010000008.1:27710-47278 GCA_964619785.1 uncultured Lachnospiraceae bacterium
TCCGAATTGTGGTTGAATTGCGAGAGTACAAAGTACGGAGCAATTCGTGTATTTACTGCTGGTTCTTTGCCTCTTCTAGTGCCTGTGTCTCTTCATCTGAAAGTGTCACAAACACTTCGCCCTTCTTAACCTCTTTAACATAGGTATAACAGCCTTCGCGATTACTGTGCATGGAGTTAATCAAAAATCCATCGTTTTCTTTCGTAAGCAGTGCTAGAACGAAGCTGAGGGTACCACCTATCTCTTTGAACGCATCATACTTGACAATACCAATCTTTTGATATGTCTTCATAAGGTTTGCGTCAATTCCATCCAATCTGTTTTTGATTATATCAATTTCCTGGTTTATCAAATCCATATTCTCAAATTTGTGATTAAATGATTCCTCTAAGCTCTTACCATCCTGGCCCGACATAAATGCTTCATATCTTTTTTTCAATTTACTCTGCTTTGCAATCAAGACAATTGACAAAACAACTAAGATTACAAGAATTGCTGCAATTGCAATCACAAGCATGTCTAATTCTATACCATAATCTTCAAATTTAAACATATTAACCTCATTTCTACGTATCATTCCAAACAGAACATACGTTCCTTTATTTTGTAAAGTAGTCTAAGATTTTTTCCAATTCTTCTTGAGAGTAGTACTCGATCTCTAATTTTCCTTTTTGATTTGTTTTTCTATTAATTGTAACCTTTGTTCCTATAATTCCACGAAGCTTGTCTTCCATATCTTTATAGACAAAATCATTGGTTAATGGTTCCTTCTCTTTTTTCTTTGAAGGATTTGTCATGGACTTCACTAATTTCTCTGTTTCACGAACGCTCAATCTCTCATCAAAAATCTTTGTTGCTAATGCATATTGTTCCTCGGTATCTGTTATTGATAAAAGCGTACGTGCATGACCACTACTGATTCGTTCATCTACTAGCATATCTAAAACTCTTTGATCAAGCTTCAAAAGTCTCAACGAATTCGTAATTGTTGTTCTACTCTTAGAAACCCTCTCTGCCACTTCATCCTGTTTCAAATTGTATTCTTTAATTAAATTTTGGTAAGCCAGTGCTTCTTCAACTGGATTCAGATCTTCTCTCTGGATATTCTCAATCAATGCAATTTCCATTATTTCTTGAGAGGAATAATCCTTAATTACAACAGGCACTTCTTTGAGATTTGCAAGTTTGGCAGCTCTCCAACGTCGCTCACCTGCAATAATCTGATAATAATCATCTTTTTTTATTACTACTAGTGGTTGAACAATTCCATGTTGCTTAATCGAATCTGCCAACTCTTGAAGTGCATCTTCATTAAAATTCTTTCTTGGCTGATCTCTATTTGGCTCAACAAGATTAATACTTAATACTGTTTCGCCTTTTTCTTGTATTTCACTTTTACTCTGTCTACTTTTTGGTTTGGATTGAACATTAGGAATCATTGCATCCAAGCCTTTACCTAATCCCTTTTTTGCTGTCATAATACTTCGTCTCCTCTTTCTATCACTTCATCTGCTAATAATCGATATCCCTCTGCACCAGCAGATTTTCCATCGTATACATTGATTGGCATTCCATGACTTGGTGCTTCTGCAAGTCGAACATTTCTTGGAATAATAGTCTTATAAATCTTTTGATTAAGATTATCCTTTACATTTTCGATAACTTGAAGTGAAAGATTTGTTCTTGAATCATACATTGTAAACACTACGCCTTCAATCTCAAGTCTCGGATTCAGTCTTTCCTTGACAAGATTGATTGTATAAATCAACTGACTCAGTCCCTCCAATGCGTAATACTCACATTGAATAGGAACCAATACTGTATCTGCTGTTGTCATTGCATTAACCGTAAGTGTGTTTAATGATGGTGGGCAGTCAACAATAATAAAATCATATTCGTTACGTATCTTATCAATTTGATTGAATAATATGTATTCTCTCTCATGCATACCAATTGTTTCAATTTCAACACCAGACAAATTCACATTGGCTGGTAAAATATCTAGATTTGGAAGTACATTTTCCAATACACACTCATTAAATCTCGCTTCTCCAATCATTAAGTGATAGACCGTATACTTAAGATTGTTCTTGTCAACGCCAAATCCACTTGAAGTATTACCCTGAGGATCCAGGTCAATAACAAGAATTTTCTTTCCCTTTTCAGCTAAGCATGCAGAAAGATTTATCGAAGTAGTAGTCTTACCAACTCCGCCTTTCTGGTTTGCTACGGCTATAATTCTACCCATTTATTCATCATCCTTTTCATTTTTTTACTTGTTTATTATAACACCAACACGCATAAAATACTACCTTCAATTGAACTGTTTCACGTGAAACATTTCAATAATTAGTTCTCTGATGTTTCACGTGAAACATTATTGTTTTGACATTCTTTACAAAGTGAGCCTTTTGGCAACTCCATAGGCTGGACTGTTAATCCATCATTGTTATCAACGAACACATTACCTGATTTTTTAAATCCTATCTTCTCATAAAATCCAACTGCGTGAATTTGTGATTGCACTTGAATTGTAGTTGCTCCAGCTAAATATCCTTTATCAACCAACATTCTTACAAGAAAGTCTCCATATAATTTGCCTCGTGCCTCAGGCAAAACAGCAATCTTACCAATTCGATAATTTCCTTCATCATTAATAATTCGCCCGGATGCAATTGGTTCATCTTTGTCATTATATACGATTGCGTGTACTGCCACTTTATCCATATCATCGAATAGCACTTCATCCTTCATTCCTTGTTCATCGCCAAATACCTTTTTGCGAATGGCAAATGCATCTGTCAAATCTTCTCCATACCAAAAATATTTTCCTCTAACATACATGTACTTATATACCCCCTTGTTACAACGGTTTTTTTGTTGGTTTTCCAGCTTTTCTTGGATACTTACTATCTGTTGTTTTGTTTTTCTGAATGAAGACAATAGATCGTTCCATATCCGTAAAAGGCAATTGGAACTTTTCAATCTTCACGATATCAGACCCAAGTGTCGTCAGTGCATTTCTACTAGACGATAGTTCTTCATCTGTTTTCATACTTTTATATGGCAAGAATAATCCGCCAACTTTTACAAATGGAATGCAATATTCTAAAAGAGTGGACATATTGGCAACTGCACGCGACACTGAATAATCAAACTGTTCTCTATATTCAGAATTTCTGGCTTCATCTTCAGCACGCCCATGTATAGCTTTACAATTTGTAATGTTACAAGAGCTTATTACTTCTTCGAGAAACTGAACCCTTTTGTTCAAAGAGTCTAACAAAACAAACTGAGTTTCAGGGCACATTATTGCTAATGGTATCCCTGGGAATCCTGCACCCGTTCCAACATCAATAATTTTTTTGTTTTTCAAATCGTCTAGATTAATATATTGTAATAAAGCAATACTATCTAAGAAATGTTTTACTTTTACTTCTTCCCAATCTGTGATAGAAGTAAGGTTCATTTTGCTGTTCCACTCAATCAACAATTCATAATAATGACGAAATTGATTTATTTGTTTTTCACTAAGTGCTATGCCCCATTGGTGAAATAGATTTTCCATTTTCTATTCCTTTCTTTTAAACTGTTCTAAATAAACAAGTAGTACTGATATATCTGCAGGTGATACTCCCGATATTCGTGCTGCTTGACCAACTGATGTAGGACGCACTTGTTTTAGTTTTTTCACTGCCTCACTACGTAGACTATTTACATCTTCGTACTGAATTGTTTCTGGTATCATTTTCTTCTCAAGCTTTTTGAACTGTTCTACTTGTTTCTTCTGTCGTGTAATGTAGCCCTCATATTTGATATTTATATTAACCTGTTCACGTACCTGTCTAGAAAGCTCCGGTCTGTTCTTGTCAATATCTTCCAGTAATTCATAATTTAATTCTGGTCTCTTTATTAGTTCCATCATCGTACTTCCACTTTGCAACGCAGTACTTCCGTGTTCTACTAAAAATTTCTGAGTCTCTTTATTTACCCCCACGTTAGTTTTGCCTAACCTCATTATTTCTTCATCGATTTCTTTCATCTTAATATTTAACTTGTTATAGCGTTCCTCAGAAATTAATCCAATCTCATATCCAATTGGAGTCAATCTTATATCTGCATTGTCCTGTCTTAATAGGAGACGATACTCTGCGCGAGATGTCATCATTCGATATGGTTCGTTTGTTCCCTTGGTCACCAAATCGTCAATCAGTACACCGATATATCCTTGCGAACGAGTTATCACAATCGGCTCTTGCTGATGCATTTTTCTTGCACCATTAATACCTGCAATTAAGCCCTGGCAAGCAGCCTCCTCATAACCCGAACTTCCATTTGCTTGACCTGCGCTATATAAACCACTTACTTTTTTTAGTTCAAGTGATGGCAAAAGTTCAAGTGAATTGATACAATCATATTCAATTGCATATGCATTTCTGACAATTCTTGCATTTTCCAATCCAGGTACGGAGTGGTACATCTCATATTGTACATCTTCTGGTAATGAACTTGACATTCCACCGATATACATTTCATTTGTGTAGTTACCCTCTGGTTCAATAAACACCTGATGACGATTTTTATCAGCAAATCTCACGACCTTATCTTCGATAGACGGACAATATCGCGGTCCCGTTCCGTGAATTGCTCCTGAATAAAGAGGAGAGCGGTCCAAGTTTTCCCGAATAATCTCATGTGTTTTTTCATTTGTATAGGTCAACCAACAATTAGCTTGTTCTCTTTCAAGGTCTTCCGGTTCGTTCGTAAAGGAAAATGGAACAATATTCTCATCACCTTTCTGAACCTCCATTTTAGAATAATCAATTGTGCTGCCATCAATTCGTGCCGGTGTTCCTGTTTTAAATCTGCGAACATCAATTCCAAGATTGATTAAAGAATCCGTCAGATGATTCGCTGATTGTAAACCGTTTGGACCAGTAAACGCTTCAACTTCACCATAGATACAACGTGATTTTAAGTATGTTCCTGTACAAAGAATACACACTTTGCAATGATATATCGCACCCGAAAATGTTTTAACACCGACAACTTCACCATTCTCTGTTAAAATTTCGGTAACTTCTCCCTGTCTTATTGTCAGATTATCTGTTGCCTCAAGTACTTTTCGCATTGAATTGCTATATTCTTTTTTATCTGCCTGTGCTCTTAGAGAATGAACGGCAGGTCCCTTCGACTGATTCAACATCTTAGATTGGATAAAAGTCCGATCAATATTCTTACCCATCTCTCCACCTAGTGCATCAATTTCCCGTACCAGATGTCCCTTCGATGTTCCTCCTACATTCGGATTGCATGGCATCATGGCAATACTGTCTACACTTACTGTAAACATTATTGTTTTCACATGAAGTCTTGCCAATGCTAACGCAGCTTCACATCCTGCATGACCAGCGCCAACTACAACTGCATCATATTCTTCCTCCAAGTATTTCATGACGGCCTCCTTATTTGCCCATACAAAATTCTCTGAAAATCGTGTCAATGATATCGTCTTCTATTGTTTCTCCAATAATTTTACCCAAACTTTCATATGCATTCACGAGATCAATTGTCAAGAAATCTTCACTCATTCCCATCTCAATTCCCTCTTTTACTTGTTTCAGGCTTTCAACAGAATCAATCAACGATTCTTTTTGTCTCATGCTTGATATATAAATTTCATCATTATAAGAGATTTCGTTGTGGTAGAAAAGTTCCTGTAAATATTTTTCCAACTCATCCAATCCACTTTGATTTTTCGCGGAAAATGAAATCACTTTCTTGTCCGTTAATTCTTCAATCTGATTACTCGTTATATGAACATTCAAGTCGGATTTATTTAATAAGATTACTCCTTTATAATCAATAATCGTTTCAAGAATCTTTCTGTCATCCTCGTCTATTTCTGAAGATGAGTCAAATACTGCAATTACAAAATCCGCTTGCTTCATAGATTTCTTTGCTTTATCAATTCCTATTTTTTCAACAAAATCTTCCGTATCATGAATCCCCGCAGTGTCGATAATATTTAAGTTTACTTCACCAATTTTAATTTCTTCTTCGAGTGTATCTCTAGTTGTACCGGGTATGTCCGTCACAATTGCTCGGTCTTGTCTTAGTAAGACATTCATAAGTGAGGATTTTCCAACATTCGGCTTACCAACAATGACTGTTCGAATTCCCTCTTTCATGATTCTACCATTCTCGGCATTATCTAGAAGATGTGTGCATGTTTTTAGGTAGTTATCCACATTACTGTCGAGTTGTTCACAATATCCATCCAAGGAAATGTGTTCTGGATCATCTAATGCAGCTTCGATATATGCAATATCACGAACCATTTTATCTCTCATCTCAACGATACATTCTTTAATATTACCTCTTAATTGTGAGATGGAACTCTCTAAGGCAAATTTATTTTTTGCATTTATTATCTCAATCACAGCTTCTGCTTGGGATAAATCAATTCTTCCATTTAAAAAAGCTCTCTTTGTGAACTCGCCCGGTTCGGCAAGTCTCGCTCCTGCACGTATGATTTGCTCCAATATCATCTTGGAAACCAATACGCCTCCATGACAATCTATCTCAATGACATCTTCTTTTGTATAACTATTCGGTGCCTTCATAATCAACACAATAACTTCATCTATAATATTATCGCCATCACAAATATAGCCATAGTGTAGCGTATGACTATCCTGTTTCGATATTATTTTCTTACCTGTTTTTGATCTATAAATCTGATCAATGATTGCCATCGTATCTTCTCCGCTGATTCGAATAACACTAATTCCACTATTATTAGAAGCAGTTGCAATAGCAGCAATCGTATCTGTCTGATTCATTATAATCCTCATTTCTCAAAAAAAGCTGGGTCATCTGACCCAGCCTCTGACCATTCATAAAATCAATTAGATTTTCTACGATCTTTTGAATAATTATTTCTACGATAATTGTTACGTCTTGGTGCATCTGCATATTCTTTCTTTAATGTAACAACAACTTTACGATTTGGCTCTTCACCTTCACTATGTGTCTCTACATATTTATCAGGTTGCAGAGCTGCATGAATCAATCGTCTTTCATAAGGATTCATTGGTTCTAAAAATGCACTACGATGAGTCTTCTTAACCTTGGACGCAATATTACGTGCAAGATTTTCAATCGTATCTTTTCTTCTTTTTCTGTAGTTTTCAGTATCCATCTTGATTTTAACATAGCTTTCGGAATACTTATTTACGACTAAAGAAGTTAAATACTGAAGTGAATCTAATGTCTGACCTCTCTTACCAATCAACACACCCATCTCTTTACCAACTAAATCAACATTGATGGTATTCTCCGCTTCATCAAAATCCATCTTAAGTTCAACATCCATATTCATTGCCTTGAATGTCTTAACAAGGAAATCCTTTGCGATATCAATTGGATTTTCTCTTTTACGAACTCGAATCTTTGCTGGTTTACTAAACAAACCTAAAATACCACTTGATTCTTTTTCCAAAATCTCGTAATCAATACGATCACTTGTTGTTTCTAATTTGATTAATGCTTCTGTTAAAGCTTCATCTGCAGTCTTTGCTAAAAACTCGATCCAATCTGCCATGAATTTTCACCCCTTACTTTTTGTCATTGTCCTTACTCTTAGATTCAGACAACATATTAGCATATCCTGAAATACTTCCTGGTTTTACATCTTTATTAACACTCAAATCTTTTGGTGCCACAGGTTGTCCCTTTGCATCAGTCTTGATACTGCTTGTCTTCTGTTTGGAATACTCTGCAACTCTCTGATTCATAACTTCTCGTTTTGTTGCTTTCTTATTAGCCTTGTCTTTGTTGGCTTCAACAATAGAATCCATATCCATTTTATCAAAATGACGATTTACAAAGATGGCCTGGATTGTTCTAAATAAATTACCTGTAATCCAGTACACACCAACACCCATTGGAAATGAAAAACTGAATACACCTGTCATAAGTGGCATCAGATTTGTCATCATCTTCATAGAACCAGCACCTGGTGAATCTGCATTTGTCTGTGTACCAGTCTGTGATATCTTTGTACTAATCCATTGTGTTACAACAGCAAGAACTGGAATAATCAATGTAATACTTAACATTTTACCATCCATAAAATGAGGTTTGTCTGATAAAATCAAACCTAAGAAATTACTTGTTGTCTCATTTAATGATGGAACATAATTTGAATAACCTTTAACGCCAGCAATACCGTAAATTACACGGAACAATGCAAACAAAATAGGCATTTGAATCAGCAATGGAAGACAGCCACCAAATGGACTGATTCCATATCGATCATATACCTGCTGTGTCTCAGCTTGCATCTTTTGCATCGACACATTATCCTTCTTACCTTTATACTTAGCCTGTATTTCCTGAATCTCTGGATTCATTAATGCAGAAAGCTTTGCCGTTTTCTGTTGTTTCATTGTAAGTGGAAACATCAAACCATTCACAATGAATGTAAATATAACAATACAAATACCTGTATTGTGAGTACTACTAATAAAGAATACTGCTTTATCAATATACTCCAAAATAAAACCTAATACTTGAGCAATGGGATTAATTAACCAACTCAAACTAAATTCCTCCTACTTTCTTACGGTACAGGATCAAATCCTCCCTTGTGAAAAGGATGACATCTTAATATTCTTTTTATAGCCAAAAAACTCCCCTTCCAGGCACCATACTTTTCAATCGCCTGTTTTGCATATAAAGAGCAACAAGGCGTATAGATACACGATGGTGTTCTCTTTAAAGGAGAAATATATTTTCCGTATATTTTAATCAAAAATAATAAGAAACTCTTCATAATATAATTCCATGTAACTTACATAAATGTAAAACTGCACCATTAATCTCGTCCATTGTTCTACCTTTCGCCGAAGCTCTGGCTATTATGACGATATCTTTGCCGTCTACTAACTGTTCATCATCTTTTCGAATACTTTCTCTTAACAATCTGGTAATGCGATGACGAACTACACTGTTTCCCACTTTCTTACTTACTGAGAAACCATACCTATTGGGACCATCTTCCCTCTCATATACATACATAACCAGATATTTGTTTGCCTTAGATCTACCCTTTTGGTAAACCTTCCTAAAATCTTGATTGTTACTCAATTTGTCAAACAATTCTTTGTCCTCAAAATAAGAAGCCTAATTGTCTGCAACAGCAGCCAATACTCCAATTACTAGCCGGCAAACCGACTAGGCTCCTGAATAAAAAAGGTCACATGAATCTGCGACCTAAGCGGATAAATTCTTTCTTCCCTTTGCTCTTCTGCTAGCAAGAACTTTTCTTCCGTTTGAAGTGCTCATTCTCTGTCTAAAACCATGAACTCTTTTTCTTGACTTTTTCTTAGGCTGAAATGTCATTTTCATTATGTGTCCACCTCCTTATGATAATATTAGTCGATATTTACATATCAAGCCTAATTATAGTATCTGAAAGCCATTAAGTCAAGCGTGTCTTTCATAAGTTAAAAAATAATTCAAAAATACTTTGAATTATACTCCTCTATGGTATATAATGAAAATGTATGTATTTTAACCATATTTCAATTTTTATATAGATAGGCAGGAATTTTTATGAAAAACGATATTAAGTCAAAATGGAGCGAAATTATCAATCGTGTGCGAGAAGATAATAATGTAACTCAAGTAGCCTTCCGCACATTTCTTGATCCATTACAATTTTATTCTATTGAAAATGATGTAGTAACAATTATCGTTGATGAGAAAACACAGGGAAATAATCCTAGTCTCATTAGTAATCGTTATGATTTACCAATTCGTATTGCCATCGAAGAGATGACTGGGCTTAAGGTTAGTCTTAATTTTGTTTTAAGTAGCAACATTAATGACAATACTTCAACATCTATAGAAAATGAATCCTCTTTAATAGGAAGATATCCATTTTTAAACTCAGGTCATTCATTTGATACATTTGTTGTCAGCAGTAGTAATTCTATGGCGCATGCTGCTTGCTTAAGTGTTGCTGAATCACCAACTTCACAGACATATAATCCTCTATTTATTTACGGAGGTTCTGGACTTGGCAAGACACATCTCATGCATTCTATTGCTCGATATATCGTAGAACATTTTTCCGATTTAAAAGTAATGTATGTAACAAGTGAAACATTTACAAATGAAGTTATCGAAGCAATTCGTAATAACAAAGCAAAAGGTGATTCTTCAGCTACTGCAAATTTAAAGAAAAAATATCGTAACGTCGATGTTTTACTTATTGATGATATTCAATTCATCATTGGTAAAGAAGCGACTCAAGAAGAATTTTTCCACACTTTCAATACGCTCTATGAAGAGGGTAAACAGATTGTAATTACAAGTGATAAACCACCAAGAGAGATGGACCTCTTAGAAGAACGACTTCGATCTCGTTTTGTTTGGGGACTTCCTGTTGATATTCAACCACCTGATTATGAGACAAGTATGGCTATTCTTCGTAAGCGTCAAGAAAAAGAATCCATCCAATTAGATGATAAGATTCTCAGTTACATTGCTAGTAATATTAAGTCGAATGTACGAGACTTAGAAGGTGCTTTTAATCGCGTTATCCTATTTTCAAGATTGAACCATCAGCAGATTACTCTTGAACTTGCCGAGAAGGCACTTAAAGATATGATATCTCCTGATGATAAGATAAATATAACCGTAGACTATGTCATCGATATTGTTGCAGAACATTTTAACATCACAAGAGATGCGATATGTTCAACTAGAAGATCACATGATATCGTCGTACCACGATTCATTTGTATGTATCTATGCAATCAATTAACAGATAATCCACTAACTGTTATCGGTGAAAAGCTCGGAAAACGGGACCATTCCACAGTTATCAACGGTATCCGCAAGATAACAAAAGCATTAGATGAGGATAAGTCCTTAGAAAATACAATTGAAATACTCAAGAAAAAACTCAACTCTTAATAAGTCGTGGATAACTTCTTTATAACTTGTTTGTTCGATGTTTGTTCTTGTTATTAATTAAATTACACAATCCTGGTTGTCCAATTCTTTCACAATCCATCAAGATGATTATAATCCTATCATCAACAGGTTAAAGTAATATATTTTATTGCTTTTAATCACTTATGAACGAATCCACAACCCTTATTACTATAACTTCTAATTTTTTAAATAAATTAATTAGCTCATTTTCTCGAAAGGAGATATTCACATTATGAAATTCACATGTAATAAAAATGATTTCTCGGAAGGCATTAATATTGTTTTAAAAGCAGTTTCTGGTAAAACAACAATGCCTATTCTTGAATGCGTTATGATTGAAGCAGAGAATGATAAAGTTAAACTTACTACCAATGATATGGAACTCGGTATTGAGACTTTGGTAAATGCTCAAGTTCAAACTTCTGGAACTGTTTTAGTTAATGCTAAGATGATAGCAGAGATTGTTCGTAAATTACCAGAAGACGAGGTTAACTTTGAGGTAGATGATAAGATGAACATACTTATTTTTTGTGGTAAAGCTAAGTTTAATGTTCCAGGACTGGAAAGTGATGAATTTCCTAAGCTTCCTTTCGTTGAAAAAGAAAATAGAATTGTAATGTCTCAGTTTACATTAAAAGAGATGATTCGTCAGACTATTTTTTCTATTTCTGATAATGAGAATAACAAGATACTTACTGGTGAACTTTTTGAAATTGTAGGTGATGAATTTAAGATTGCCTCTCTTGATCTTCACCGTGTATCAATTCGTAAAATGCAATTGAAAGAAAGCTATGATAATATAAAAGTTGTTATTCCAGGTAAAGCACTTGCTGAGATTAGTAAGATTCTTTCTTCTAATATGGATAGTGAAGTTGTTATTTACTTTAGTAGCAATTATGTTTTATTTGAATTAGAGGATACAATTATTTTGACTCGTTTGATAGAGGGTAATTTTTATAATGTAAATCAGATGCTTTCAAGTGATTATGAAACCAAGATTAAGATTAATCGTTCTGAGTTTTTAGGATGTATTGATCGTGCCACTTTACTTCTTCGTGATGCAGAGAAGAAACCTGTTGTTATGAATATTATGGATGACAGTGTGAAGATGCAGATGAATACCAAGATTGGTTCCATGGATGAAGATATGACAATTGAAAAAGAGGGTAAAGAATTAAAGATTGCATTTAATCCTAAGTTTTTAATTGATGTACTTCGTGTAATAGATGATGAAGATATTTATTTGTATCTGATTAACTCAAAGTCACCATGTTTTATTAAAAATAGTGATGAATCTTATATTTATTTGATTCTACCAGTTAATCTCAACTATAACAATTAGAATTGAGGTATGAGACATGGAAGAAATAACAATTCATGATGAATTTATAAAACTTGGTCAGGCTATGAAATTAGCAGGACTTGTTTCATCAGGAATCGAAGCAAAAGTTGTTATTCAAGATGGCCAGGTGTTGGTAAATGATGAAGTGGATACACGTCGTGGTAAAAAGCTAGTACCAGGAGATGTATTTGAGTATGAAGGTCAAAAGGTAAAGGTAACAAGTGAATGATTATCAATAAACTGGAATTGTGCGATTTTCGTAATTACCAAATTTCACAATTTGAATTTGATGATAACACAAATATTTTGTATGGTGACAATGCACAAGGAAAAACAAATGTGCTTGAAGCTATTTTCCTTGCTGGAACTACAAAATCACATAAGAATAGCAAAGATAACGAGATGGTTCGGGTGGAAGCTTCGGAAGCACATATTCGTATGAGTATGACGAAAGCAGATATTCATCATAAAATAGATGTTCATCTTAAAAAACATGGTTCCAAAGGAATCGCTATCGATGGTGTTACTGTTAAGAAAAGTAGTGAAGTGATGGGACTGTGTAATATCATCGTTTTTTCTCCAGAGGATTTGAATATTATAAAAAATGGTCCCAGTGAGAGAAGAAGATTTATTAACATGGAATTGAGTCAGATTGATAAGATGTATCTTCATTATCTGACAAAATACAACAAAGTTTTAAATCAACGCAATAATTTATTAAAACAGATTAGTTTCGATAGTAAATTATTGGATACCCTTGATATATGGGATATGCAGCTTGTAGAAAATGGAATTGAAATCATGAAAGCAAGAGATGAATTCATTCGCAAGCTAAATGAAATGATGAAAGGTATTCATCATCGTTTGTCAGGTGGCAAAGAAGATATTTTGGTGGAGTATGAACCAAATGTAGCAACTGATTATTTTTCTGAAAAATTGTTTTTAGCTAGAGACAAGGATTTGTACCAGGGAACCACTTCAGTTGGTCCACATAGAGATGATATTCGATTTCAAATTGATGATAAAGATATAAGAAAATATGGTTCGCAAGGACAACAGCGAACAACAGCTCTTTCGCTAAAGTTATCTGAGATTGAAATTGTTAAAGAAGTAGTTGGTGAAACACCGGTTTTACTTTTAGATGATGTATTATCTGAGTTAGACCGTAAGAGGCAGAATTATCTGTTGGAAAGTATTAAGGGAATTCAGACCATTATCACATGTACTGGTTTGGAGGAATTCATAGAGAATAAAGTTAATATTAGTAGAACATTTGAGATAGAAAATGGAACAATAAAAAAGTTAGTGTAGTTGAATGGAGGATACTATGGATAACGAAATTAACGTTGAATATGGTGCGGATCAAATTCAGATTCTAGAAGGACTTGAAGCTGTTCGTAAGAGACCTAGTATGTATATTGGAAGTACATCTGGCAAAGGGCTTCACCATTTGGTGTATGAGATTGTTGATAATGCAATTGATGAAGCATTAGCGGGTTATTGTGATGTCATCGATGTGCATATTAATAAAGATAATTCGATTACTGTTCGTGATAATGGTCGAGGAATTCCAGTTGGAATTAATCATAAAGCAGGACGACCAGCAGTTGAAGTTGTATTTACCGTTCTCCACGCGGGAGGTAAATTCGGCGGTGGCGGCTACAAAGTTTCCGGTGGTCTTCATGGTGTAGGTGCTTCCGTTGTTAATGCGTTATCAAATTGGTTAGAAGTAAGAATACACAAAGATGGTAAAATATATCAGCAGCGTTATGAGCGTGGACATGCCATGTATGATTTAAAGATTGTTGGTGATACCGACAAACGTGGTACAGAGGTTACTTTTTTACCAGATGATACAATTTTCACAGAGACAACAGAATATGAGTATGACATTCTTCGTAAGAGACTTCGAGAGATGGCATTTCTTACGAAAGGAATAAAGATTGTTCTTCACGATGATCGCTTAGAAGAACCAAAAGAAGAGACTTTTCATTATGAAGGTGGAATCAAAGAATATGTACAATACCTCAATCGTAATCAGGATCCTCTTTATGATAATATTATTTATTGTGAAGGTCAAAAGGGAGAAGTATATGTTGAAGTTGCATTCCAGCATAACAATTCCTATAACGAGGGATGCTATAGTTTTGTAAATAACATCACGACACCAGAGGGTGGTACGCATCTTGCAGGTTTTAAAAATTCATTGACGAAGACATTTAATGATTATGCCAGATCGCAAAAAATCTTGAAAGATAATGAGACAAATTTAACAGGTGAGGATATTCGAGAAGGACTAACGGCTATTATCAGTATTAAGATTCGAGACCCACAGTTTGAGGGACAGACAAAGCAGAAGCTTGGTAATAGTATTGCAAGAGGTGCAGTAGATAGCGTGGTTTCCGAACAATTAACATATTTCCTTGAGCAAAATCCTGTGGTAGCAAAATTGATTTGTGATAAATCCCTTCTTGCACAGAGAGCAAGAGATGCTGCGAGAAACGCAAGAGAACTTACACGTCGTAAGACGGCATTAGATGGAACAAGACTTCCTGGTAAATTGGCTGATTGTAGTGACAAGAATCCAGAAAATTGCGAAATTTATATCGTAGAGGGAGATTCCGCCGGTGGAAGTGCGAAGACAGCGCGTTCACGTGCAACACAGGCTATTCTTCCACTTCGTGGTAAGATACTTAATGTAGAAAAAGCCAGACTCGATCGTATCTTAGTTAATAATGAGATTCGTGCGATGATTACTGCATTTGGTACAGGCATTTCAGAAGATTTTGATATTAGTAAATTAAGGTATCACAAGATTATTATTATGACAGATGCCGATGTAGATGGTGCACATATCGCTACATTGCTACTTACATTTTTATATCGATTCATGCCAAATTTAATTAAAGAGGGTTATGTGTATTTGGCGCAGCCACCTCTTTATAAGGTTGCTAAGAATAAAAAGGAATACTATGCTTATAGCGATGAAGAACTAAATTCCATATTAGAAGAGATTGGACGCGATGGCAACAATTCCATTCAGCGATACAAAGGACTAGGAGAAATGGATGCGGAGCAGTTATGGGATACAACAATGGATCCAGAAAAACGTATTTTACTTCGTGTCAATATGGATGAAGATGATTCTTCAGAACTCGATATGACATTTACAACACTGATGGGTGATAAAGTTGAACCTAGACGTGAGTTTATTGAAGAAAATGCCAAATATGTTCGTAACCTGGATATTTAGTAACCTATCAAAAATGGAGGAATAAAGATGGAAGAAAATATATTCGACAAGATTCATGAAGTCGATTTAAAGAAAACCATGGAAACATCATATATTGATTATGCCATGTCAGTTATAGCTTCCCGAGCTTTACCAGATGTTCGTGATGGTATGAAGCCGGTACAACGAAGAATTTTGTATGCAATGATTGAATTGAATAATGGTCCTGACAAGCCACATCGTAAGTGCGCGCGTATTGTCGGTGATACCATGGGTAAATATCATCCACATGGTGACAGTTCAATCTATGGTGCATTAGTTAATATGGCACAGGAATGGTCTACTAGATATCCATTAGTTGATGGACATGGAAACTTTGGTTCTGTCGATGGTGATGGTGCGGCTGCCATGCGTTATACAGAAGCACGTTTGAGCAAAATCTCGATGGAGATGCTTTCAGATATCAATAAAAATACAGTTGACTTTATACCGAACTTTGATGAGACAGAGAAGGAACCAGTCGTGCTCCCTTCTCGTTATCCAAATCTTCTTGTCAATGGTACTTCAGGTATCGCTGTTGGTATGGCAACAAATATTCCACCTCACAATTTAACTGAGGTTATTAATGGTGTTGTAAAAATTATTGATAATAATATAGAAGAAGATCGTAAAACAACACTTGAAGAAGTGATGGAGATTATACAGGGACCAGATTTTCCTACCGGAGCCATGATTCTTGGAAGAAGAGGAATTGATGAAGCTTATCGTACAGGTCGTGGTAAAATCCGTGTTCGTGCTATTACGAATATCGAGACAATGCCAAATGGAAAAAGCAGAATTGTAGTAACGGAATTACCATATATGGTAAACAAGGCACGATTAATCGAGAAGATTGCAGAATTACATAAAGATAAGAAGATTGATGGAATCACCGAACTTCGAGATGAATCAAGTCGAGAAGGAATGAGAATTTGTATTGAGCTTCGCAAGGATGTCAATGCAAATGTTCTTTTGAATCAGCTTTATAAGCATACCCAGATGCAGGATACCTTTGGTGTTATCATGCTTGCATTGGTGAATAATGAACCTGTAGTTATGAATCTTCTTCAAATGCTTGAATATTATCTGAAGCATCAGGAAGATGTTGTGACACGTCGTACAAAATATGACTTAAATAAAGCAGAAGAGAGAGCTCATATATTAAAGGGCTTACTTATCGCACTTGATAATATTGATGAAGTAATCCGTATTATTCGTGGATCACAGAGTGGTGCGATTGCAAAGGAACGTTTGATTGAGAGATTTGCGCTTGATGATGTTCAGGCACAGGCTATTATTGATATGCGACTTCGTGCATTGACCGGTTTGGAACGTGAGAAGTTAGAATCAGAATATGCAGAGTTAATGAAGAGAATTGAAGAATACAAAGCTATCTTAGCAGATCGTAAAGTATTGCTTGGTGTTATTCGTAAGGAAATCGTAGAGACAAGAGATAAATATGGAGATGACCGTCGTACAAGTATTGGCTTTGATGAATTCGATATTTCAATGGAAGATATGATTCCAGTTGAAAATACGGTATTGGCTATCACACACTTAGGATATATCAAGAGAATGACAAGTGATAATTTCCGTGCTCAGCATCGTGGAGGCAAGGGAATTAAGGGTATGCAGACCATAGATGAAGATTATATCGAGGATTTATTTATGGCAACAACCCATCATTATCTGATGTTCTTTACAAATAAAGGACGTGTTTATCGCCTAAAGGCATACGAGATTCCTGAATCTAGTCGTACCTCGCGAGGTACTGCAATTATTAATCTATTGCAATTGACTCCTGGTGAGAAGATAACAGCCGGTATTGCCCTGAAGGAATATCCAGATGATAAATACCTCTTCATGGCAACAAAGACTGGTATTGTTAAGAAGACACCAGTCAGTGATTTTGCTAACATTCGAAAAACAGGACTTCAAGCAATTAGCCTTCGTGAAGATGATGAATTAATTGAAGTTAAATTGACCGATAATGAGCGAGACATTTTCCTTGTAACAATGAATGGACAATGTATACGATTTAATGAAAGAGATGTTCGTCCTACAGGTCGTACATCAATCGGTGTAATTGGTATGAATCTTGCTTATGAAGATGAAATCGTTGCCATGCAATTAGACAGCCAGGGAGAGAATCTTCTCATGGTTTCAGAAAATGGAATGGGCAAGCGTACGGACATTAATGAGTTTTCGGTACAGCACCGTGGTGGTAAGGGTGTTAAATGTTACAAGATTACAGAGAAAACGGGCGTACTCATTGGAGCGAAAGCCGTTCATGACGGCAAAGAGATTATGTTGATTACAACAGAAGGTATTATCATTCGTATGAGAGTCGATGATATTTCTCAGTTAGGACGTGTGACTTCCGGCGTTAAACTTATGAATCTAGATAGTTCCAAGGATATCGTTGTTGCAAGCATCTCAAAGGTTCGCGAAGAAGACAAACCAGAAAATGAAGATGAACTTGATGAGGAAGATATTGTAGATGGAGAAATCAATGAGAACAATCAAGAGTGATGTAATCACACAAAACATAAAAGAAATGTGCATTCAGGTAAATTATCAATTATCAAATGATGTTAAGTCTGCAATTCTTACAGGCAAGGAAAATGAAAAATCTCCACTGGGCAAGAGTATTCTTGGCCAGTTGGAGGAAAATATGGAGATTGCCTGGGAAAATCAGATTCCAATCTGTCAGGACACAGGAATGACGGTTGTATTCATCAAGATGGGACAAGATGTTCATATCGAGGGTAATTATATTGAGGATGCTATTAATGAAGGAATTAGGCAGGGCTACGAAGAAGGTTATCTTCGTAAATCTGTAGTGAAAGATCCAATTCTTCGAGAAAACACCAAGGATAATACTCCAGGTGTTATTCATTATGAAATCGTACCAGGAGATCAGATAGAGATTACCGTTGCACCAAAAGGATTTGGTAGTGAAAATATGAGTCGTCTCTATATGTTGAAACCAGCAGATGGGATAGAAGGCGTGAAAAAGGCAATACTAGAAACGGTTGAGCTTGCGGGTCCGAATGCATGTCCACCAATCGTGGTGGGTGTTGGTATTGGCGGAACCTTTGAAAAAAGTGCGATACTTGCTAAGAAGGCACTTACCAGAGATCTAAACAGTAATTCAGAAATTCCATATGTTCAAGAACTTGAAAAAGAGATGCTAACAAAAATTAATCAACTAGGTATCGGTCCAGGAGGACTCGGCGGAACGGTAACAGCACTTGGTGTTAATATAGAAACATACCCAACACATATCGCGGGAATGCCAGTTGCAATTAATATCTGTTGTCATGTTAATCGTCATATTAGAAGAACAATATAGAAATGAGGCTAGTATGGAAAGACATATTCAAACACCACTGACAAAGGATAAGGTAAAAGAATTAAGTTCAGGGGACTATGTATATATAACAGGAATAATTTATACAGCAAGAGATGCGGCTCATCTACGTATGTTCGATACGTTAAATAAAGGAGAGGAACTTCCTTTTGATGTTAGTAATCAAATTATATATTATCTAGGGCCAACACCAAACCGACCTGGTCAGGTGATTGGATCAGCGGGACCGACTACTAGCAGCCGAATGGATAAATATGCACCTTCCCTATTAGATCGTGGACAAACAGGCATGATAGGAAAAGGAAAACGTTCAGATGAAGTAGTTTCTTCTATGAAAAAGAATACAGCGGTATATTTTGCTGCAGTTGGTGGAGCAGGAGCGTTACTATCAAAATGTATTAAGAAGAGTACAGTAATTGCATATGATGATTTGGGAACAGAAGCAATTCGTGAATTATATGTAGAAGATTTACCTGTTATTGTAGTGATAGATTCAAATGGAAATGACTTATACAAAACAGCGACAAATGAATATAAAAATATCGTTGACAAACGCTGATTATTCTGATAGA
>CAZUGH010000009.1:0-4304 GCA_964619785.1 uncultured Lachnospiraceae bacterium
GTTCAACGGCTAGCGATTTGGTCGCCGCCAGGCGACCCTTGTTAACAGGCGACCCTTGGCATCCCTGTCCAATCGCTAGGAAGACCCACACCATCAGAATTCCTTTCACACTCATGGTGCTGATGTTGACGAGCGATTGGACGCTGTAGCACAGCATCATCACAAACACCAAGAGGGACAAGGGGTCTTCACAGGAGCGGCGCCAGATTCGACGAAGCATCTGACACCACCAGATGAGCAGCATAAGCACGCCCACAGCGCCGTATGTCAGTAAGTCCTGCAGCAGTTCATTGTGCATGTTGTCATAGTACACGTCAAATTTCTCGAGCGATTCGTCGCCGCAATAGTCAATCATCTCTGGAAGGAGCAGGTCCGGACCGATGCCCACTGCCTTTTTATATAATGGGAGCTTGCTATAGTACGACAGTCCGCGGCTCCAGATGAAGCCTCGTCCGCTTCCCCAATCATCGTTGAAAGTGAAGTAGGCTCCGATGCGTTCGAAGTCTAGCGTCAGGATTGCCTTGGAGATGGAATCAAGCTTCTTTTTCTTCTTGCCACTTCCCGGATTTAGCACCGCCACAAGTGCCGCCACGAGTGCAAAAGCAAGTAGCAGACTGACAACTCTCTTTCTTCCCTGTTTTGTGCGAAGACTGCGAATTATGAGCAAAAGCCACAGCATACCAAGTGCTAGGAACCCACTATCGCTTCCCGAAACGAGCAACGCACCACAACCAAGGCAATAACCAGCCATGTGGACAGCGAGCCATTTCCTCCGTTTTGCGCAGAAAAATGATACCGCATACACCGGTAGCAAGATAGCCAGAAAGCTTGTGTAGATGTTCACATGACCGAAGGTGGAGAGATACATTTTAATAGAAGATTTTGCAATCTTATCATACACATGAAGCGGGTCAATACCGTAGTGATTGAGGATTCCTAACGTGGCTACAAGCGCCCCACTTATCTCAAATCCATAGATAAATGTCTGGCGAAATCGCCCATAACATACAATCATACTGCCTACTGCCAGGTATGCAATCACTGTCAGCAATCCGTTGTAGCGCCCACGGTCACCAAGAAATGCACTCGCCGGTTCCGTAGAAAGAAGCATGCCGATTGCCCCAATTACGAGCAATAACACATAGAATTTGTGTTCACGCCATAGATGAAACCTAGGGAAATCGGTCTTGCCGGCTAAGAATGCACTCACCACAAAAAAGACGCCAGTCACAATCAGATAGAAAAGTGCCTTGCTCTCTTTAATATCCAAAAATCCATTCCACATAAACAAGGGAAATACAATCAGCATCAACCAAATATAACCGTTCACGCAACGGGCTGCTTTGGGCATAGGATTCATCGTCACATCACCTTTTCTTCGTAATATTTCTTATTAGTATAAAAAGCAACAGTCCAAACAGCGCACCGCCGCTATCAATCAACACATCAGTCAGTTTCCCCTCTCGGCCAGGAACAAACAGCTGGTGAAACTCATCCGACATGGCATACAACACTGTCATCGGATAAGCATAAACTTTTTTCTGGGAAAATGCAACCAGGAAAGCAATACACAGAATTGCATACTCCATCGAGTGAGCTCCTTTTCGAACAATCAGCTCAATCCCCCTTGCATATTCCGTCTGTTGTTGTGCCGTCATCTCTTCATAATCCTGGCAAATGACACTACCAATCAGGCGCCCCACTCGAAGCGAGGTCTGTGTCGATTCATTGCCATCCTGGGAACTAAAGTCAAATATAATCACCATCCATAGAATGGGGAACATCCATATCAGCTTCTTTTTCATCAAATCGATCCTTTCCTATATCAAGAATTTACCTTCTTTACTTGACAATCTTTTCACAAAAGCGCATTATATTGTTAATTATACTATAAAAGAATAGGAGTTTTCCATGGATAATCGAAATTTTACCTTACTTACCGATTTTTATGAACTGACAATGATGCAGGGATACTATAAAAACAAGACTACAGAGACTGTCGTATTTGATGTTTTCTATCGCCAGAACCCCGATGGTGGCGGCTATTCCATCTGCGCTGGGTTAGCCCAGGTCATCGACCTAATCAAGGGACTTCACTTTGATTATGAAGATATTGACTATTTACGTAGTCTCGGTACCTTCGATGAAGATTTCTTAGACTATCTCGCTGGATTCCATTTTACCGGAGATTTATATGCCATTCCTGAAGGAACCGTTGTCTTCCCAATGGAGCCTTTAGTCAAAGTCGTTGCTCCCATCATGGAAGCACAATTAGTCGAAACTGCCCTACTTTGTATCGTGAATCACCAGAGCCTCATCGCCACGAAAGCTGCCCGCGTATGTTATGCAGCCAAGGATGGTGCAGTCATGGAGTTTGGTCTACGTCGTGCGCAAGGACCAGATGCCGGAACCTTTGGTGCTAGAGCTGCTGTCATCGGCGGATGTATCGGAACAAGCAATGTGCTTTGCGCCAAGGAATTCGATGTTCCCGCTCTCGGCACTCACGCTCACAGTTGGATTATGAGCTTCCCAGACGAGCTGACTGCTTTCCGCAAATACGCTGACTTATATCCTGACAATACCACACTTCTCGTTGATACCTATGACACGATTCGTTCAGGTGTACCGAATGCCATCAAGGTATTTCAGGAACTCAAAGATGCTGACAACATGCCGGTTCGTTATGGTATTCGTCTCGATAGTGGTGACCTTGCCTACCTCTCTAAGAAAGCAAGGAAAATGCTGGATGATGCCGGTTTCCCAGAAGCAACCATCTGTGCATCAAGTGACTTAGACGAGCATCTGATTCAATCCCTCTTAGCACAAGGTGCTTGCATCGATTCCTGGGGTGTTGGCACGAACCTGATTACTTCTAAAGACACACCTGCATTTGGAGGAGTGTACAAGCTAGCTGCTGTTGAAGCAGATGGCAAATTCGTTCCTAAGATTAAACTGAGTGAGAACCCTGTCAAGATTACGAACCCTGGCAACAAGACAATCCATCGTATCTACGACAAAGAAAGCGGCAAGATTCGTGGAGATTTAATCGCACTTGTTGGCGAACAATTTTCCGAAGATAACCCACTACTTCTCTTTGATCCTGTATCAACCTGGAAAAAGACATTATTGAAACCTGGCACTTACACAATGCGCGAGATTCTGATACCAATTTTCCAAAATGGACAATGTGTCTATGAATCACCAAGCGTTATGGATATACAAAAATATTGCAAGCAAGAATTGAACACCCTCTGGGAAGAAACTCGTCGTTTCATAAATCCACAGGAAGTATACGTGGATTTATCCAATGAATTGTGGCATACAAAACATGCCTTACTCGACCGATTTGCCAAAGGAGAAATTCAATGAACCAACGTAGCAAATACAAACATGCGCTGATTTTCCTATATGTTCCGATTTACCTGATAGCCTTTTTCCTATTAGAACAGCGAACCGGTGTGAGCTATCACATAATTCACTCACCAATTGATGATTGGATTCCATTCGAGGAAGTATTTGTCATTCCCTACCTGATTTGGTTTCCGTATCTACTAGGTGGATTCGCTTATCTATTTTATAAAAGTTTTTCACCAAAGGGCAAGCAGAAATTCTTGATTATGGCATGGCAGCTAATCGCCGGTATGAGCTTTTGTCTGCTTACATACTTTATCTGGCCAAATGGTCTGAACCTGCGACCGGAAGTATATCCAAGGGACAACCTACTGACAGACCTTTGTGCACTTCTCCAAGGCGTTGATACGCCGACCAATGTGTGTCCTAGTATTCATGTCTACAGCACTCTCGTGATACATCGTGCCGTCTGCCATAGTGGACTTGGCAAAAAACGTTGGATTGTAATCACATCTTGTGTCATCGCTATTTTAATCTGCTTATCAACTATGTTTATCAAACAGCATTCGATTGGAGATGTCATTGCAGCTATCATATTGTTTGTTGTTAGCTGCCTCATTTTCAAATACAAAAAATAAAAGAAAACCAGACTAGAAGAAATCTTATCCTTTCTTCCAATCTGGTTTTTCATTGTAAATCAAATGCACTCTGATGTATCGTCTATGACATTAAGTTAGAGTTCCCATACTTCCCAGTACAATATCACGTTCCAAAGAAGTCATACCCTCTTCAATGACGATGGTATTATTCTTGTCGCCATTAATACTGTAAGTCCCTGGTTCTAAATATGCAGCATATTCACCCCGCTTATTGCAGCTGACTCCAATATATATATTTTCTTTCTCAAATACTAACCACCTTACAGCAGAACCATCTGCATTAGTGGCTGTCCC
>CAZUGH010000009.1:4404-8948 GCA_964619785.1 uncultured Lachnospiraceae bacterium
TTCTTCTTGCTTGTCTTCCAGGTTGCTTTCTTAGCTACACTTTTCTTAACATTCTTTAGTGTGAGTGTCTTAGACTTCCCTATCGTAAGGGTAAGTGTCTTCTTCGACAGCTTTGCTTTCGCTGCTGCCTGTGCTGTCGTAGCTGGTGCTACCTGCAGCGTCGTTACGATCATAGCAAGTGCAATGATGTAACTGATTACCTTTGTTGTTTTTTTCATAAAATCCTCCATTTTTCTTCCAATGTTTTTTTTGACGGAGATAAGGAGAAATGCGTAAACGCGATTTCTCCTCTACGATGAAATATTCTCCTATCTGAACCCTTTAGTGATGTTCCTATGTAACATCTTCATATCCATAAAAATTATATAATATTCTGAAATTCTTGTGAACTATACAAAACGATAGTCTTGTTCTCAAAAAATGCACTTTTTATTCCTATTTATGGAAAATTTCTATAAAAATAGACGTATATGATTAATAATTCAACAATTATACCACATACGTCTATTTTATTTAGTTGAATCCGTAGAATTTTTGACTTAATTTATATCCCCACACTACCATCTTGCGTCCTGCCTTGCTTCGCAGCTGCATTGGACGGCTCAGTGCACATCGGTTTACCATTCGATACATGGAGGGGCTTGCTTCCTTGAGATATTGCCAGAGTTCGGCACGTTTTGCCAAACTTTCTTCGGAGCCTTCCTTTATCAAGAGGACAGAACTAACTGTCATCATCATCGTCAAGTACTTCACCATATAATCTCGTAACTTCTTGTTACGAACGCGAGATAAATCATGTGATTCAATCATAATCTCGTTGACCTTCAATTGCTGATCGATTCTTCCAATCATAACCTGTTCATTGACCGATTGGTCATCTCTACCAATGAAGTAACGATACAAATCCACATTAAGATAGTACATTCTCTTCACGGAAGGAAGTGGCTGATATACAAAAATGTTGTCGACATAGAATGTATGCTTTGGCAATTCTAGCTTGCATTCACGAAGCAGCTTGGTGCGGTAGATAACAGAGTGCATCAGGATGTTTTGACTAATCTTGAAATGCTTCACATCACTCCAACCAAATACCTGATTTTCTGGAAATGCACTTGTGTAACGAATAATCTTATGCTTGTGAAGGCTTGGTTTCTCATAGACATAATTAGCAAGAACCATGTCCACCGTCACACCATCTTCTACAAAGGAACGAATCAAATCCATCACCTTGAGGAGTGCATCACGGTCAAGCCAATCATCACTATCAAGGACCTTATAATATAATCCTTTGGCATTCTTAAGACCTGTATTCACAGCTTGGCCGTGGCCACCATTTTCCTGGTGTACGGCACGAATAATGGATGGGTACTCTTTTGCTAACTCATCTGCAATCGCTGCTGTCTCATCCTTCGAACCATCATCAACAATAATAATCTCTATATCTTCTCCGCCTACTAAGGCGGTCTCAACTGCATGTTTCATATAATCCTGTGAGTTGTAGCATGGAATCGCTACGGTTAATAATTTCATATTCTTCGCAAATCCTCCTATCTAAATCTCTTCCACCATCTGTAGTGCTCGTTCAACAATCGCATCAATATTGTAATACTTATATTCCGCTAGTCTGCCAAGTACATAGAAATGTGGTATCTGTTCTACAAGACTGCGATACTTACTATATAATTCCTGATTCTCGGGGTTATTAATCGCATAATATGGAATCTCTCCCTCTGCCCCGGAATACGCCATCGGATACTCCTTCACAATCGTCGTCTCTTTCTCATCGATCTGACCAGACAAATACTTAAATTCCGTAATACGTGTATAATCCTCCGATACGGTATAATTGATAACACCGTGGCTCTGGTAGAATGGCTTCTGATAATGCTCAAAATGAAAATCTAGTGAACGATATGGAAGTCTTCCATAACAGCAATCAAACAATTCGTCGAGTGCTCCCGTAAAGACAACATTTCCCTGGAATGGTTCACCCTCATACAGGACCTTGTCTGCCTTATCTGGTGAAAATGTCATCACGCTCTTCGCGTCACACGAAAGCTTCACATCGATGCCCGGATAATCAAGCATCTTCTCGAAAATCGGTGTAAATCCGTGAAGTGGCAGTCCCTGATAAGTATCTTGAAAATACCGATTATCATAGGACAGAAGCACAGGAACTCGACCTGATACTGCTGGGTCAATCTCTTTCGGAGACTTGCCCCACTGCTTCATCGTATACTTTAGGAAAATATTCTGATATACGTACTCAGCAATCTCCTGAAGTTCTTCATTCTCATGGTTCATCAAATCCAAAATTGGTACCCTGGCACCCTCGCCAAAGTTCTCAATCAACAATTCTTTTAAATGTGCTGCACGTTCTCCATATACCATCTCAAGTGTATTCAGATTAAATGGAATCGGCAGTTCTCTTCCTTCCACATATCCAACCACCTCATGACGATAATCATACCACTCGGTAAAACGTGAGAGATACTCATAGACATCCTCTGAATTCGTATGGAAAATGTGTGGTCCGTATTGATGAATCAAAATCCCATGTTCATCCTTCAGGTCGTAACAGTTGCCCCCCACATGGTCGCGAGAATCCAGAAGCAATACCTTCTGTCCCTTCTTCTCCGCCAATTCTCTAGCAACTACTGCGCCAGCAAAGCCACAGCCAATTATTATACTATCGTACATATGTCACCTCAACTAACTTATATTCTGTTTCACATTATAACCCATTCTAGTGTGAAATGGAAGTGCCATTTGTCACACGGCGAAGAATCGCCTCTTGCTTTTTCGGTGCCTTGATTCCAATCTCGCAGTTTTCCAGAAAATGTGCCCTAGCCTCTTCAATCTGCTGTGGGAAACTGCCGTGAAGCATTGCGAGAACATCGCCTTCTGATACCTTGTCGCCCGGCTTTTTCTTCAATATAATACCTGCACTATTATCTATGGTATCGTCCTTCGTTGCACGGCCTGCACCTAACATCCCCGATGCTACGCCAATCTGTGCCGTATCCATATGCACGAGATAGCCTGACTGTGTCGCATGGACCGGTTCGATAATCGGTGCCATAGGAAAATTCTTTGGTTCATCGACAAAGCTCACATCGCCACCCTGGCTCTGTACCATCTCTCGGAACTTCTCCCATGCAGACCCATCAGCGACTCGTCTTTTTGCCTCTTCCACTGCTTCTTCATATGAAATCTGACCCTCGCGTGCAAGATAAATCATATTACCCGCCAAGGCATAACATACTTCCATCAAATCTTCAGGTCCATGTCCGTGTAATGCTTCAATTGCTTCTTTTACTTCCAGGTTGTTGCCAATGGCATAGCCGAGTGGCTGATCCATATTGGTAATTAACGCAATCGTTTCTCGCTGATTATGCGTTCCGATTGCAACCATCTTCTCTGCTAATTCCACACAACCATCTAAGTCTTTGATAAATGCCCCGCTTCCTGTCGTCACATCTAATAAAATCTTATCACTACCTGCTGCAATCTTCTTACTCATAATCGATGCCGCAATCAGTGGAATGCTCTCTACCGTAGCCGTTACATCTCGCAGTGCATACATTTTCTTATCTGCTGGCGCCAAATCGCCAGATTGACCTGCAACGCAAATCCCTACCTGATTGACACGTGAGAAGAATTCATCTCGACTCATCGCAGTCTGAAAACCTGGGATAGATTCCAATTTATCAATGGTTCCTCCCGTAAAGCCCAATCCTCGCCCACTCATCTTGGCAACGGGTATTCCTTGTGCCGCTACAATTGGCCCGATAATTAATGTCGTCTTGTCTCCGACACCACCAGTACTATGTTTGTCCACTTTAATTCCATTTATTCCTGACAGGTCCACACGGTCTCCTGAATCTGTCATCGCCATCGTCATAACGGAGAGTTCATGATCACTCAGTCCCTGAAAGCATATCGCCATCAGCATCGACGACATCTGATAGTCCGGAATATCCCCCGACACATAGCCGTCAACCATATCACAAATCTCCTGGTCAGTAAGTATCCGACCATCTTTCTTCTTTTGAATCACATCACAAAAACGTTCTGCCATCGTCCCTTGCCTCCACTATCTCCAAACATTTGAAAATATTATAGCACAATCACCCTATTTATGCTAGAATAGTGTCTATATTGTTCTCTTACCAAAGAAAGTTTAAGGAGGAAGATTCATGACTACAGAAACAATTTGTATTATCGCCGTATTCATTGTCTATCTTGGAGTTATGCTAGGCATTGGATTCTATTTTTTCAAAAAGAACAAGAATGTATCTGATTATGTTCTTGGGGGACGTCAGCTCAACCCGTTGGTAGCTGCTATGTCGGCGCAGGCATCCGATATGTCTGGCTGGTTGCTACTTGGCTTACCAGGAACCGCCTATGTTCTATATGGTGGAACGACAGAAGCGATATGGACTGCCATTGGCTTGGCTGTCGGTACATACCTGAACTGGCTCATCGTTGCCAAACGATTACGTAAGTATACCAAGGTGGCTGGGGATGCGATCACACTCCCT
>CAZUGH010000009.1:9048-12983 GCA_964619785.1 uncultured Lachnospiraceae bacterium
TTCGATGTTCTCTGCAGGAGCAAAGCTTTTCAAGACGGTATTTAACGTACCATATACAACTGCTCTGATTATCGGTGCTGTTGTGATTGTATCCTATACATTCCTCGGTGGATTCCTCGCCGTATGTTGGACGGATACCATTCAAGGTGTATTGATGTTTATCGCACTTGTTGTTGCACCAATCATCGCTATCTCACGTCTTGGTGGTATCTCAGGGCTTAGCGATACATTGGCTGGTCTCACCACACAGACATTTTCATTGATTCCTCGAACAGAGACAGGTGCTTTTAATATTATGCTTCTGATTTCTTCGCTCGCATGGGGCGTTGGTTACTTCGGACAGCCACACATTCTGCCTCGTTTTATGGCAATTCGTAAAACAAAGGAGCTTCGTCCAGCACGAATCATCGCTACTGTCTGGGTATTGATTACGCTGACTGCTGCCATCATCGTTGGTGTCGTCGGCAAGGCATTGATTCCTAACTTATCTGACCCTGAATCCGTATTCATGGTTATGGTTCAGAACCTGTTCCCACCACTTATTACTGGTATCCTATTAACAGCTATTCTTGCCGCCATCATGAGTACTGCCGACAGCCAGCTTCTAGTAACTTCATCGGCAGTGTCCTCTGACTTGTATGCAGGAATCATTAATAAAAATGCTTCTCCTAAGAAAGTTCTGTGGATAAGCCGTATCTCCGTAATCGTTATATCCATTATCGCTGCCCTATTAGTATCCGTTGAGAATCCTACACCAGGCACGATTATGGCACAGATTAATGAATCTGTATTCAAATTAGTTGCTTTCGCATGGGCCGGATTTGGTTCTGCATTCGGACCTATCGTACTGTTCTCCTTGTTCTGGAAACGTACAACAAAAGAAGGTGCATTCACAGGTATTATCGCTGGTGGTGTTACCGCATTTGTATGGTGGTTAAACTCTGGCGGAATTTTCGATGTATATGAAATCGTTCCAGGCTTTATCATCTCTGCCATCGTAATTGTTGTCGTAAGTCTCTTGACTAAGGTTCCAGATGAGATTACTGCTGAATTTGAGATGGTGAAAACCACAGATATAGACTAACCAAGCAAGGAGGCATCCCCATGAAGACTGTTGGCATCATCGCTGAATACAATCCGTTTCATAATGGACATGCGTATCACATCGCTAAAGCCAAAGCTCTGACTGGGGCTTCCTGTGCTGTCATTGTGATGAATGGTGACTTTGTTCAACGTGGAGAGCCCGCCTTCGTCAGTAAATATACAAGAACGCAGATGGCCCTTGCCGGTGGCGGGGACATGATTTTCCAGCTTCCGATTACTTATGGAATCTCAAGTGGAGAAGACTTCGCCATGGGTAGTGTCTCTCTCCTTGAACAGCTGGGATTTGTGGACTGCATCTGCTTCGGTAGTGAAGATGGCCGTATGGAGTCGCTGATTCCATACGGTGATTTTTTCGCTCAGGAATCCGAAGAATATAAAGAACTTCTAGGAAAATACTGTCGTGAAGGAATCGGTTATCCTGCTGCTAGGCAGTTGGCCACCGAAGCCCTCTTAGATACCTCAGCGCTTGCCGACCTCACAAGTCCAAACAATCTACTTGGCATCGAATACCTTAAGGCTCTTCGTCGTCTGGATTCTTCCATGGTTCCCTATACCATCCAAAGAGAAGGACATGGCTATCATGAGACTGATTCTTTGCCAGGAAAATATCCATCTGCAACAGCACTGCGAAGGAGCTATCAAGAAGGTCACGCATTATCTCAAGGAATCCCTGAGCAATGCCAGGGCTTTATAAATGATGCACTCTCGCATTACCAGCCAATCACACTACAGGATTTTTCGGAACAGATTTACTACAGCATATTAGAACATACAGGCCAACTACATGAGTTCAAGGATGTTACACCAGATCTCGCAGACCGTATCGAAAATCTGCTGCCTGATTATCGAGATGTGGAATCATTTTCCTCACTTTTGCAATCAAAGCAATATACAACAGGTCGCATTCATCGGTGTCTATGCCAGATTCTTCTTGGCATTAAAAAGTTGCCAGATGGCAAGCTTCCGCTTCGACTATTAGGCCTGAACAAGGAATTTTCCTATCTTCTCAAAGGGCGCGATGACATCATCGTAAAACCTGCCAGAGAAAAAGAAGCCCTGCAACAGGACTTCTTCGCTTCACATCTATATGAGCATGCCGTACATCGCCAATCTGGTTATCACATTGGCAATGAATGTACGCACTCTCCTATCCTAATCTAGAATAAATCTTGGTCATATCATAAATCTTCTGACACAGTTCAGGGGTAAATGCACCCTCGCTCATGCGCCACTTCCAATTGTCGCCGAGAGTCGATGGCGTGTTGATACGAGCCTCATCTCCGAGCAGAAGAAAATCTTGTGCAGGAATCACACACAGATTGGCCACGCTTCTCATCGCCAACGCAATCATATGCCAGGTCAGCACTTCATTATTCGTCTCACCCATTACATTCATGTACTTCAGCGCAACGTTCTTGTCCCACTCAGGAATATGTTCAAACCATCCCTTCGTTGTCTCATTATCATGAGTGCCTGTATAAACGACACAATTTCTCTCATAATTATGTGTCATATAGTCACTCTCTTCCCTTGTATCGAAGGCAAATTGCAATACTTTCATGCCAGGAAATGCAGTGTCAGCCAACAACTTTCGTACACTATCTGTCAAAAATCCCAGGTCCTCTGCAATAATATTTAGCTCTCCTAGGCAATTATGTAAGGCATGGAACAACTCAATTCCTGGTCCACGCTCCCAATGTCCATGAACTGCCGTCTCATGACCAAATGGAATCGAGTAATATTCATCAAAACCACGAAAATGGTCAATTCGTACCATATCATATAACTTTGTGCAATGGCGTATGCGTCGTATCCACCAGTCAAATCCTGTCTCTCTGTGATACTCCCAATTGTATAACGGATTGCCCCACAACTGTCCCGTCGCCGAGAAGCCATCTGGTGGGCATCCTGCCACCGCAATTGGACTTAAATCATCACCAAACTGAAATAATTCTCTTCCTGCCCAGCTGTCTGCACTATCATATGCAACATAGATTGGGATATCTCCGATGATTTGAATGCCATTATCATTGGCATATCTCTTCAGATTCTTCCACTGCCTTGCAAACTCATACTGAAGATACATGTAGAAGTACACATCTTCCTGAAGTTCTAGACGATAGCGTTCCATCGCTTCTGGTTGTCTCGTCTTGATATCCTCATCCCATAGGGCAAAGCTCTGTCCGCCTTTGGCATCTTTGATCGCCATGAAGAGAGCATAATCCGTAATCCAGCTTGCATTTTCCTCGATAAAGCTATGGAAATTCGGCACCTTGCCGATATGTGACCGCTGATATGCGAGTTTCAAAAGTGCAAATCGGTTGTCATATACCTTTTCATAATCAATATAATTTGGGTGTTCTCCGAAGTTTCTCTCATCACATTCTTCTCTCGATAGAAGTCCCTGATTCACAAGTTCATCTAATGATATAAAGTATGGGTTTCCCGCAAAAGTCGAGAAAGACTGATACGGAGAATCCCCGTAAGATGTTGGTCCTAGCGGTAGTATCTGCCAATATCGTTGTCCTGCTGCCTTTAGCGAATCTACAAATCCATATGCCTTATCATCAAAGCAACCAATTCCATATCTAGATGGCAAGCTAGATATCGGTAATAACACTCCATTTGCTCTCATCATCACACATCCTATCTGTCGTTTATTACATTCCATTGTACCCTTTTATACTGGTCGTTGCAACACTCTCCTTTTGCCATTCCTCACGAAATTTCTGTGCAAATGTCGCAAAATCCATCTTATCATCTAGCATTTTCATCAGATTCTCGCCGACTACATCCGAAAATGTGCCATCAGGAAATGCAGCGCTGACCCA
>CAZUGH010000009.1:13083-18822 GCA_964619785.1 uncultured Lachnospiraceae bacterium
CCTAGCGAAGTTTCCAATTCCCTGAATCATAAAAAGAGAAGGTGTGTCCGTCCCAGCCATCTCTGCCTCGAGAGTCTCCTGATAAGAATTCTCTGAGACAGAGCGAACCGTCACTTTCACACCTGTCTTTTCCTCATATGCATTTGCAATCTCTTCATATATATCCTGTGTCTCTATCTTATTATTCAAGAAATATACGGAGCCCTTCTTCGGTTCCTGTTTCTCCTGAACTTCCTCCTTCTCTCCACAACCAGTCAAGAGAAGGATGACACACAGGTATATTGCCACTTGACCTATTCTTTTCATGGTTCCATTCCTTTCTGTCTTTTCTTTAGTATAGACAATAGAATGGAAAATATACCGATGACTATTTCAATAACGACCGACTCACATGGACCCCAATCTTGTCTGCCCATGTTTTATAAATATCCTGAAATGCTTTTGTCTGCCTCTCTTCTATCAGCTCCTGGCGATGCTGTTCCATCGCTTCTGCCCGGTTCACGCCAACACAATTTAATATATAAAAGCCTGTATCCGTAGAGATAACTGGGCTAATCTGTCCTGCCTTCATCGTAAAGGCAACATCTACCAATTCCTTAGGTGTGTCCTCTCGTCCAATGTTCATCTGAATCTCATTCAAAGAAGAATTGGTCTCTGCTAATGCATAGAAGCCGCCCGACTGAGCCTGTGTCTGTAACTCTTTGGCTTTGTTAAAGAGCGCCGTTTTGTCTTCATCATTTAAGTTAACCTGCGCGCCATTGCGATCTGTTCCTTTTGACATCAAATAGATAACCTGTGTCTCCACAACCTGTGCCTGTTCCTCCGAAATATTGATATCTACCTTAGCCGTAATGACATCATATACTTTTCTCGCAACCTCGTTATCGCAAAGCATATCTGCAACAAGCTGTGTTGTGATTCCATATTGATCTCGTATTTCTTGTGACAGACCCTTAACATATTGCTCTGCGTCATAGCTCAATTCTTCTTTTTCATCTGCACCGAGCGTGACGCCTTGGCTCTCGGCGTATTTTCCTATCACTTTAAGCTGGATAATCAAACGAATGGTATCTTCAATCGCATCCATCCCAATTGTTCTTCCCTCCGTCGTGGAATAGTTCCATATGTTGTTGTCCACCACACCCTCATACTTACTCTTAAGTATATAGGAGTATGCCTGGTATTCACTATAGCTAACTGACGTGTTACCAATCGCAATGACCGTTGAATCTGGCTTCAGTGTTCCATTTACAACGCTTCCTGCGTTCTCCTTTCTGACGTCTGTATTTTCCTTTGATTCGCCACATCCTGTTAGCAATAACAGACCGACTAAACCAAGGGCAATCAATCGCTTATTTATCTTTTTCATCGCTTCCTCCTACATTCTTAAGTGAATCAATCTCTTGTATGATATTTTCAATTTGTAATAAAACCGGTTTCGATTTTTCTAACGTATAGGCGAAATACGGTTCTGCATCTGGTACAAACCGCATGCCCCTTCCCACTCGATTAAGCACCTCAGGAATTCGTTCCACTGCAACATTTGCCTGCTTATACATGACAAATTTCACGGAGTCTCCTTTGTGATTCACCGATGTGATATATGCTTGGTGTGCCTTCGCTTTCAATAATGCGATAGCAAGCAGATTACTCACACTTCGAGGTGGTTCTCCAAATCGGTCCACTAACTCGTCTTCGATATCGAGACGTTCTTCATCCGTTTCAATCTCGGCAACACGTTTGTACATATCAAGCTTCTGAGCCTCACTTGGAATATAGGTCGGCGGAATATAAGCATCGAGGTTGATGTCCACAGCTGTCTCGTATTCCTCTTCTTGTGGCTTCTCACCTTTTAAGGTCTTCACTGCCTCATTTAACATCTTGCAATACAAGTCGTAACCAACTGCTTCCATATGACCATGCTGTCTCTCTCCAAGCAAGTTACCGGCACCACGAATCTCTAAGTCTCTCATAGAGATTTTAAACCCTGAACCTAAATCTGTAAACTCCTTTATCGCCTCGAGACGCTTCTCTGCAACTTCCTTAAGCATCTTATCTCTCTTATACATCAAAAACGCATACGCTGTTCGATTCGAGCGCCCCACTCGCCCACGCAATTGATAGAGCTGCGACAGACCCAGTTTATCGGCATCATCAATAATAATCGTGTTGACATTTGGTATATCAAGCCCTGTTTCTACAATTGTAGTAGCAATGAGAACATCAATTTCTCCTTCGATAAACCGCACCATCGTTTTCTCAAGTTCCCGTTCATTCATCTGCCCATGGGCAAATGCCACCACTGCCTCTGGGACGAGCTTCGCCACTTCGTTAGCGATGACATCCATATTATTGACACGATTGTATACATAATATACCTGTCCGCCTCTGGCAAGTTCTCGAATGACTGCCTCTCTTATAATTTCATCATTTTTCTCCATGACAAAAGTCTGAATTGGCATTCGGTCGACCGGCGGTTCTTCTAACACGCTCATATCACGAATTCCCACCAGGCTCATGTGAAGAGTACGCGGTATCGGTGTTGCTGACAATGTTAGCACATCGATATCATTTTTTAACTGCTTTAGTTTTTCTTTATGTGTCACCCCGAAACGTTGTTCTTCATCAACAATCAAAAGTCCTAAGTCTTTATACTTGATATCCTTTGATAGCAGACGATGCGTTCCGATGATGATATCTAGACTTCCCTTACGCAAGCGGTCCAATGTCTTGGTCTGTTGCGCCTTGGTTCGTAACCTCGATATCATATCAACGCTGATTGGAAAATCTTTCATTCGCTGTACAAATGTCTCATAATGCTGTCTTGCTAATATCGTAGTTGGTACTAGAAATGCTACTTGCTTGCCATCTTGCACTGCCTTAAATGCCGCACGAATCGCGATCTCTGTCTTGCCATATCCGACATCACCACAGATGAGTCGGTCCATGATTTTCTTGCTTTCCATGTCTTTCTTCGTCGCTTCAATTGCATTCAACTGGTCATCTGTCTCATCATATGGGAACATTTCTTCAAATTCCTGTTGCCACACAGAATCCTTTTCAAAGGAAAATCCTTCTTTTGCCTGTCGTTTCGCATACAAATCCACCAGCTCTTTGGCAACCTCTTTGACGGCACCCTTGACCCTGCTCTTTGTCTTCTTCCATTCAGGTGAATTCAGTCGATTCAGCTTTGGCGCCTTGGCATCACTACCCGCATATTTCTGCAGCACATCAAGCGAAGTGGCAAGCACATACAGATTACTTGCTCCTGCATATTGAATCTTGAGATAATCTTTCGTAACCTTGTCAACTTCGATTTTTTCCATTCCTTGATAAATGCCAAGTCCGTGATTCTCATGCACGACGTAGTCACCGATTTTCAAATCACTGAAGCTATGAATCCTCGTTCCCTCATATAAACGCTGCTTCTTCTTTTTTTTCTTCTTTTTGCTACCGAAGATGTCACCTTCTGTGACAACGAAAAATTGAAGCTGCGGATATTCAAATCCTCGACGTAGATTGCCCTTAGCCACCATCACCTGACCCGGCAAAATCTCTTCGTCCATGTCGCGATTGTACACGGCTCCGATTCCAAAATCCTCTAAATCTGCACAGAGTCTACGACCGCGCGTCTCAGAAGCAGATAGAAGCAGAACACGATAATCTCTTTTTTTTAGATTGGCAATGTCTTTTGCCATAAGTGCAAAGTTATTGTTATAAGAAGGTGAGGATTGCACAAGCACGGAGAAATCTTTCTCAATGGGAACATCCTTCACCGGCATATCCAAAGTCGTCATCAACACAAGTGGATAGTTCATCAATTTGTTCATCAGCTGTGGTTGATTGTACAAAACATCCATCTGACCTGGTAAAATATATCCCTTTTCTAGACGGTGTGTCATCGACTCACGAAACTCATATTCGACGGTCTCGCAGCGCTCATTGCATCGGTTCGGCTCATCAATAAACACGACTACATCCCGATTTTCAAAGTAATCAAAGAAAGATACCGTATCCTTCACAAAATACTGAATATAACTCTCTAGATTTACCATACCATGATAAACCTCATACGTTTCGAGGAAGCCTTCTACTGTCTGGCGCAGTCTTGCGCTCTCTTCAATCTTGCCATCCTCTCGCAACTTAGCAACACAGCTCTCCATCTCATCTCGAATTTTCTTCATTCCCGCTAGTGCATCATCTTCCTCAATGAAAATCTCCACCGCAGGATACACCACCATCTCATCGACATTTTCAATCGAACGCTGGCTCTCTAAATCAATGGTTCGTATTGTATCAACTTCATCTCCCCACAGCTCAATTCGGTATGGCTGTTCTTCCGTCAATGGGAAGATGTCTAAGATACCTCCACGCACCGCAAATTGACCTTCGCCACTTATCTGCGTCACATTTTCATAGCCTAATTCTACAAGCTTTAATTTCAGTTGACTTAAGTCTAGAACGTCTGCTGTCTTGATGTTGATTTTCTTACTTTCGTACAGCACAAAGGGGAGGCCAAAGTCCATGCCCCCGTCGAGTGTTGTTATGATTGTGCTCGGCTCGTCTTCCACAATTCGCTTCACAATTTTTAATCGTTCTTTCACAATGGCTTGCCCATGAACATCCGCGCTATAGAAAATCAAGTCTTTCGCTGGATAATAGTAAACATTCCGGTCGTAAAGGCGATAATCCTCATAGAGTTCCTTCGCTCGCAACTCATTGTGTGTAATAATCAAGCGAAACTTTCTATCTTTCGCTATTCCATGGATAAACTGACACTTCTGCGTATCAATACAGCCCGTAATTCTCACAGGGGTATCTCCGCGCTCTACTGCCTTCTTGCAATCCACATATTCGCTAAGTTTGCTTAGCGGTTCCATTAATGCTTTCATGCTTCTCCTTATACCTTACCATTATATTCATTCATGGCAGCATTGATTCCTTCTTCTATGATAATGCGACACGCGTCCGAAGCATCGCCTAACGCCTCGCGTATCTTCGGCTCTTCTTCCTTCGGAAAATGTCCTAGCACATAGTCGGCCAAGTCCCATCCTTCTGGCTTGCTGCCAACTCCAACTCGTATTCGAGGAAACTTCTCTGTGCCAAGATGTGCAATAATACTTTTAATTCCATTATGCCCACCAGCACTTCCCTTGCCACGAATACGAAGCCTGCCAACATCTAAATTGATATCATCATAAAGAATAATCAGCTCTTCTTCTGGGTCAATCTTGTAGTAATTCACCAAAGCACCCACGCTCTCGCCACTGAGATTCATGTAGGTCTGTGGTTGTGCCACCAAGACTTTCTGTCCTTGAATCACACCCTTGCCACAGATAGCCTTATGTTCTCTACTATTAAGCGAAATATTATATTCATCACAGATTCGTGTCACTGCATCAAAGCCAATATTATGTCTCGTCGCCTGATATCTACGATCTGGATTCCCAAGTCCAACAATAATGTACATAATTACCCCCATGTCATTGAAATCACTTTTTTCATTATAATAGGTTTCTGTAGGAAAAGCAAATATCATTCCGTAGACTTTTTGCTAAAAATGAGAGAAAATACTATTATGAATCGTCTAATGATTAGAGGTGATGAAAATGGTAGAACCTACTATGTCACAAGATAAGGCAACACGCCTAAGTGAGATTGCCACAAAATACGGTGACAGTATCCTTCGCACATGCTTTCTGTACCTAAATAATATGACTTTGGCAGAAGATGCATTGC
>CAZUGH010000009.1:18922-30475 GCA_964619785.1 uncultured Lachnospiraceae bacterium
CATTGCTCGATGGCGAGAAACGTGTTGTGGTTGATGGCTATGGTATTGTTCCATTATCTGAACCAAATGAATATATGATGGAAGTGCAAAACACCACTTCTAACTTCATACCTTCCAAAGTTGAGGTGACACTAGATGAGCAATCCTACTTCTTTGATCTAAATATCTTCTTACTCAGCTGGTAGCTCTAACGCAAGTGGATATAACGCTAGTACACACGTGCAATTTATGACTGACTTAGATAGTTCATCGCTCTATGTCTTTGATACAGATCAGATCGACTCCATCACAATGTTTGGACATCGATATCCACTATCTTGATCGAATACAATACAAAACGCAGTGTGGGATATCTCCGCCGATAAAGGCGAGGATATCCCACACTCTTATTATTTAACAATACATCATGTCCCTAAGCCATTGCTGATACTGGCTCTAACTCCAAGGCTTCCTTATACTTAGCAAGTACTGCCTCCTGAATATCGGTACGCATATCCATATTAATTGGATGTGCAATATCCCGATACTCACCATCTGGTGTCTTCTTGCTTGGCATAGCTATGAAGAGTCCTTTTTCTCCTTCGATCACCTTAATATCATGGATTACGAAAGCATCATCGAATGTAATTGAAACAACCGCCTTCATCTTGGATTCTTTGCTCACCACGCGAATGCGAATGTCCGTAATCTGCATTCCCTTTGTCCCCCTTTGATTTGTTCTACAATACGTATCTCTCGTTCTTCTCTAAGACAATCTTAATCTTGCCTTCCTCACCGACAAAACTAGAATTGGCACGTATTGTATCATGGCTTTCAACAATACAGTTCTCAATATATGTATTGTCGCCAATGTACACATCATTTAGAATAATAGAATTCTTGATGGTACAATTGTTCCCTATATAAACTTCCTTAAACAGAATGGAATGATCTACCTCACCATTTAGAATACATCCGCTGGCAATCAGACTATTCACCACCTTCGAACCAACATTGTACTTCGCTGGCGGAAGATCATCAATCTTAGATGCGACTGTTGGATACTCATTAAAGAAGTAGTCTCTAGTCTCTCTGTTTAAAAAGTCCATATTCGTCTTAAAATAAGACTCCACTGTAGTTACATTGCTCCAATAGGATTCCATTGGATACGCATATATCTTTTTAAGCCCCTTGTAACGTATTAAAATATCCTTCACCAGGTCGAATCCGCCTTCACGATCAGCCTTCTCAATCAATTCAATCAACTGTCTTCGACGAATTACATAAATACCTGTAGAAACCCGAGTCTTCTCTGTAACAATAGGCTTCTCCTCAAACTCAATCACTCGATTATTCATATCTGTAGAAACAACACCAAAACGACTTGGATCGTCCTGCACACCTAAATCCTTGGTCACAATCGTGATATCTGCATTCTTCTCTATATGATATTCTAGCACCTTATTATAATCAAGCTTGTAGACACAATCACCAGATGCAATAACGACATATGGTTCATGACTACTCTTTAAAAAGTCAATATTCTGTGCAATGGCATCTGCTGTTCCACGATACCAATAGCTGTTGTCCTGAGTCTGTGTTGGAGTAAAAACAAACAGTCCTCCCTGCTTTCTACCAAAATCCCACCACTTAGACGAATTCAAGTGCTGTGTTAGGGATTTGGAATTGTACTGTGTAAATACAGCAACCTTATTTACATGAGAATTTGCCATACTGCTCAATGCAAAATCAATGCTACGATAAGCACCTGCAACTGGTAATGCTGAAGTAGCTCGTTTGACAGTAAGCTCGCTCATTCGATTGCTTGATCCACCTGCTAAAATAATACCGATTGCTCTCATACGCATTCACCTGCCTTAATCAAAGTTCTGCCGCCAGGTAATTCATGGCCCGGATAGTCTTGCTCTGTTGTCACCCCTGATATGGCAGTGTTCTTGCCAATCGTAATGCCATCTGGAATCACCGTCTTGTTACCAACAGTAACCAAATTAAATGCATATACATCTGGCTTCACTTCATTCACTACATCTTCTTCTCCTGCACCAAGTACACAATTCTTACCAATCGAAGAATCTTCTCCGATGATGGTCTTATCTAAAATAGTGCCTGCGCCAATCGTCGTCGAATTCATAATAATAGAATCCCTGACAATTGCACCTTCTTCAATGGTTACATCAGCGCCAATTACTGAGTTGTGCACTTCTCCATACACTTCACAGCCGTCGCCCATGATAGCCTTGTCAATCAATCCAGTTGATGCAATATACTGAGGTCTTAACCAATCATTTCTGGTATAAATCTTCCAGAACTCCTCATATAGATTGAATACAGGTACTAGATCAATCAATTCCATGTTTGATTCCCAATAGGAACCTAACGTTCCGACATCCTTCCAATAGCCATTAAACTCGTATGCGAAGCATCTACCGCCCCGTTCATGACAATATGGAATAATGTGCTTTCCGAAATCGCAACCTTTCTGGTCCTTGAGAGCAATCAACGCCTCTCGAAGTACTGGCCACGAGAATATGTAGATACCCATCGAAGCAAGATTACTTCTAGGATGCTCAGGCTTCTCTTCGAACTCCTGAATCTTATAATTCTCATCTGTGATACAAACACCAAATCGACTAGCTTCTTCCATAGGTACTGGTATGGTAGCAATGGTCACGTCTGCCTTATTGGCCTTATGGAAATCAAGCATCACCTGATAATCCATCTTATAAATGTGGTCACCACCAAGAATCAGTACATATTCTGGGTTGTAATATTCCATATAAGTAAGATTCTGATAAATGGCATTGGCTGTTCCTGTATACCACTCACTACTCGTGCTCTTCTCATATGGTGGCAGAATCGAAACTCCACCAACATTACGGTCTAAATCCCAAGGAATACCGATACCGATATGTGTATTCAGCTTCAATGGCTGGTACTGTGTTAATACTCCTACTGTGTCAACACCGGAATTAATACAGTTGCTCAATGGAAAATCAATAATACGATACTTTCCCCCAAATGCAACAGCCGGTTTTGCTACATCTGCCGTCAAGACCCCAAGTCTTGATCCTTGCCCCCCAGCAAGCAACATGGCAATCATTTCTTTTTTTATCATGTTATCACCTCTGTTGTAATTGATAAGTCTGATTATACCACATCCAATAGCAAATGTGAATAATTTGAACAAAAATATTTGTATAATCACTCATTTTTCGTCAATTTGCACAACTTTTTACTCATATTTTACCAATAATCCCTAGTTCAGCTCTCCATTCTGAACATTATTCCTGTCAACTCTTATCCGCTTCCACTTTTCCTTGTTTTTTTCCTAGCAAAAGGATATAATAAATTGATGTATTTCTTATAATATAACAATAGAAAGGCGCGTATAACTATGTATCAGATTGATTTTGAACACCCAGGTCATATTCATTTTATTGGCATTGGCGGAATCAGCATGAGCGGTTTTGCAGAACTCCTATCCACAATGGGATTTACCATCACCGGCTCAGACATGAACGAAAGCAAGATTGCAAAGCATCTAGAGACACTTGGTATACAGATATTTTATGGACATGATGCTAAAAATATAACCAGAGATTTATCCCTTGTCGTATATACAGCAGCGATCCACCCAGATAACCCAGAATATAAGGCGGCGAAGGAACTTGGAATTCCTATGATGGAACGTGCTTCGATGGTAGGGCAAGTCATGAAGAATTATTCTTCAGCTATCGCCATTTCCGGAACACATGGCAAGACAACTACAACTTCGATGGTTTCACATATTTTCTTGGCAGCCGAGAAAGACCCTACCATATCTGTTGGGGGTATTCTTAAGGCGATTGATGGCAACCTCCGAATTGGCAAGAGCGAGAACTTCATCACAGAAGCATGTGAATATACGAACAGTTTCTTGCATTTCTTCCCTACAACATCACTTATACTTAATATAGAAGAAGACCACATGGATTTCTTCAAGGATATCAATGATATACGTAACTCATTTCACCGTTTTGCCAAACTTCTTCCTGACGATGGCAACTTGATTATCAATGCTGACATTGACAACTATCAAGAGATTACTAGCGACATCAAAGCAAATGTAATCACCTACAGTGCCGTCAATCCGGATGCAGACTTCACTGCGAAGGATATTGAGTTTGACGAGAATGGCTATGGCATATTCACTCTCGTTCGCCACGGCAAAGAAGAGTCTAGATATCACTTAAAAGTAGTTGGTATGCATAACATCTCGAACTGCCTGGCGTCACTTGCTTTAGCTAGTCTCTATGATATTACGCCAGAACAGGCGCAAGAAGGATTGTCAAGCTTCTACGGAACCGAAAGACGATTCGAGTTAAAAGGCGAGGTCAATGGTTTTACAATCATTGATGATTATGCGCATCACCCTACCGAGATTGAAGCCACTTTAAAATCCGCTGCTCGTTACCCTCACAACAAATTGTGGGTTGCATTTCAGCCACACACGTATACAAGAACGAGATCCTTCCTAACAAACTTCGCCAAAGCATTATCACATGCAGATGGCGTCATCCTGGCTGATATCTACGCTGCCAGAGAGAAGGATCCTGGCGATATATCTTCAGAAGACTTAAAACGCGAGTTGGAAAAGTTAGGTACCACAGTCTATTATTTTAAAACTTTTGATGAGATTGAAAAATTTATTTTAAAAAATTTAGTACACCGAGACCTGTTGATAACTATGGGTGCCGGAAATATAGTAGACATTGGCGAAAACCTTTTAGGTCGCTAGTTATTCACATTATCCACAGCCTTATCAACATTCTGTCGAATGGACGGGTTGTGGATACTTTTATGCCTTTTCCAAATTGTGAATAAGTCATTTCAAAAGTCAAATCATGATTAACAACGTATTTACGTTATGTACGCAATATTTTTCTACCATTATAGTATGTCGCAAATTAGGCTGTCCACATTATCCACATTATCCACAGCATTAATTCTACTAAAACAGTACAATTTTTTTGCTATTTTCAAGTGAATCAATCTGTGCTATAATTCCCTTACGAAAGTGAGGCAGCAAGAATGTCGAATTTTAAAATTATTAACCCAATGGAACAATCTATCACATGTATCCCGAATATTTTTATCGATCGCTATATGGCTTCCGCCAACGGAAGCTTCGTTAAAGTGTATCTTTATCTATTGAGACACAGCTGTGATGGTTCTCATACACTATCGGTCAGCTCTATGGCAGATGCTCTGGATAATACGGAGGCTGATATTCTTCGTGCCCTACGTTATTGGAACAATGAAAATGTTTTAGAAGTTACTTTTCAAGATAAAGAGGTCACTTCGATCTCTATTCTTTCTCTGTGTGAGCAAGAGAACGTCTCGGCAACGAGCGAACGCATTCCCAGCGAAGTCGTAGTTAGCCAGACCCCTGCCCAGGCACAGACATCTGATAAGGTTATTCCACTGCCAGAACGACATACCTATTCTCCAATGGAAGCAGAAGTCCTTCAACGCGATTCCGAAGTAAGCACCGTACTCACTTTGGCTGAGACTATGATGGGTGAGCCATTAACCAATCCACATATACAACTCATCCTATATCTTATGTCTGATTTAGGTTTTTCATCTGATTTAGTCATCTATCTATATGAGACAAGCTTAGCAAAAGGCAAGAAGGCGCCTCGATATCTAGAGGCAGTTGCTCTGAACTGGGCGAAAAAAGGGATTATGAGTGTTGCAGAAGCCGAAGAAGAATCTTCTATGTTTAACACAAAGTACAATATTGTAAGCAAGACACTTGGTATCACGAGACAGCTTGCCCCACCAGAACGTGCGATTATTGACAGTTGGGAGAAGTATTATTTTAGTGAAGCAATCATTACCGAGGCTTGTAAACGAACTATCATTCAGACTGGTGATCAGAATCTGAATTATACTGGTCGCATCTTGTCTGATTGGTATAAAAAGGGTGTTCACTCATTAGCTGATGTGAAGAAGCTTGACGAGAACTTTCATAAGAAAAAGCAGAACACTGCGAAGCAGCCTGCTACGAAGAATCAATTTCAGAATTTCTCACAGCGTACATACTCAGATAAGGAATTTGTCTCTTTAGAAAAACAGTTGCTACAAAAATAAAGGAAGGTCCCCATGGAATTTCTAAATGATATTTATACTTCATTATTAAATGAATATACAAAAAAGCAACACCGCAATCGACGAGAAGCAGAACATAGGTACAACGAAGTCATTGCACACATCCCCTCTATTAAGGAGTTAGATGACAGCATTGCCAATCTCTCGATGGAGACAGCGATTCATGCTCTAGAAGGTGATGAAGGCGCACTTGATCTTCTTCGTCAAAACATCGACCAGATTAAGAGCGAGAAGCAGGATCTCTTGATTGCGAATGGTTATTCACAAGATTATCTAGATACGCATTATGACTGCTCAGATTGCCAAGATACGGGGTACATCGGCAACCAAAAATGTCATTGTTTCACACGCGCACTTGTTCAAGAGTTATACAACCAGTCGAATATCAGCGAATTACTAAATGTCGAGAATTTCAATACATTTTCAACGAACTATTATCCGGATGATACCGTAGATCCACTTACCAATTTAACACCTAAGGACAACATTATTCAAACACTGAAGGTTGCCCATCATTTTGTGGATTACTTTGATGAAGAACACGGGAATTTACTATTATATGGCAACACTGGTGTAGGGAAGACTTTTCTCTCACATTGCATTGCAAAAGAACTTTTAGATCAATCTCATACTGTTGTGTACTTGACTTCTATGGAATTATTTGATATTTTAGGAAAGTACACGTTTCGTCGTGATTCCAGAGAGCAGGATCGAGATGCCGCTCTCTCTTATATTTTAGATTGTGACCTTCTGATTATCGATGATCTAGGAACCGAGATGACAAACAATTTTACTTCGTCTCAGCTCTACCATTGTATCGATTCCCGATTAATTCGGGAGCATTCTACTATCATATCAACCAATCTGTCTTTTGACGACCTAAGCAGTCGTTACACAGAGCGTATTTTTTCTCGAATCATGAGCAACTATACACTGATTAAGCTCTATGGCGAAGACATACGAATCACGAAAGCTGTTAATAATACTATATAAATCATTCAACATACGGAGGAATTCATAATGAGTCAAGAAATCTATTCAGAGACAATCCCTTTTGGTACTTTGGGCATCATTCCATTGGAAAGCTGCAAAGCATTGGGGCAAAAAGTGGACAACTACATTTCATCCTGGAGAAACGAAATCGACGATGAGGACGTTCCTGCATATCAATTCGAGGGATATAAGAGAGACTCTTATGTTATCGACGCTGTTTGCCCACGTTTTGGTTCGGGTGAAGGCAAAGGTGTTATCAATGAATCTGTTCGTGGTTTGGACCTGTATCTCCTTGTAGATGTGTGTAATCACAACTTGACCTATTCTGTATGTGGCAATACCAATCACATGTCACCAGATGATCATTATCAGGATTTAAAACGTGTTATCGCTGCTGTTGGTGGTAAGGCACGTCGAATCACGGTTATTATGCCGTTCTTGTACGAAAGCAGACAGCACAAGAGAAGTGCCAGAGAATCTCTTGACTGCGCTCTTGCTCTTCAGGAATTGACCAATATGGGCGTTGAGAGCATCATCACATTCGATGCTCATGACCCTCGTGTACAAAATGCGATTCCACTCAAGAGTTTTGAAACGGTTCAGCCTACTTATCAATTCATCAAAGCCATGTTAAAAAACGTACCTGATATCAAGATGAACGCGGAACGCATGATGGTTATCAGTCCTGACGAAGGTGCTATGGGACGTGCCGTATATTTTGCAAATGTAGCTGGTGTTGACGTAGGTATGTTCTACAAACGCCGCGATTATACCAAGATTGTGAATGGACGTAATCCTATCGTTGCTCATGAGTTTTTGGGTGCCGATGTAGAAGGCAAAGATGTAGTTGTTATTGACGATATGATTTCATCTGGTGAAAGCATGATTGATGTTGCGACAGAATTAAAGCGTCGCAAAGCCAACCGAATCTTCGTGGCTTCAACATTTGGACTTTTTACAGATGGATTTGATAAGTTCGATAAAGCATATGAAAGCGGATTGATTTACCGCGTACTGACAACCAATCTGGTATATCAACCAGAAGAATTGTTGACGAAGGAATACTACATCAATGTAGACATGAGCAAGTACATTGCACTCCTCATTGATACATTAAATCACGATGCTTCGATTAGCAAACTTCTTAGTCCTACAGAGAGAATTCAAAAGATATTAGAAAAATATCATCAGAAATAAACAAACCAACATACAAAAACAAGAGGCAATTACCGAAAAGTAATTGCCTCTTATGTTTTATTCTTTATTGTGCTGGGGCAACTGCTGCTCCTGCATCTGGTTGAACCGCCGTTCCATCATTTGATGTATCATCTGGACTTTCTGGTACTGGTTGTTCAGCTGGATTCGTAGCTGGAGGCTCTGTTGCCTCCACTGGTGGATCTGTCACAGCAGGTTCTTCTGTCGCTTTTGGTTTCGTAGAAGGTCTTCGCGTCGCCGGTGTTGTATTCGGTGTCGCTGGCTGTGTCTGTTTCTCTTCATAACCATTAAATTGCTTAATTTCAAGTTTTTCATGAATACTATTCATAAAAGTAGACCAGGTTCTTCCAGGATAACTACTACCATATAAGTCTGCCACTGTCTTAGGCTGGTCATAACCAACCCATATTGCTGTTGTATAATATGGTGTAAATCCGCAGAACCAACCGTCTTTCTTGTCATTCGTTGTTCCTGTCTTACCTGCACAAGGCATTCCATTCGTAATTCCAAGGCCTCTTGCTGTACCTCGCTTAAATACTCCTGTCAGAATATCTACCATGGTATTCGCTGCATTCGCATCATAGATATATTTTTCATCAACATCATCTGATACAACTTCTTTACCCTCAGAGTCTAAAATCTTGATAATACAGGTTGGCTCACGATATCTTCCTTCATTTTCTAGCGTTGCATAAGCCGAAGCCATCTCTACAGGGCTACAGCCATATGTGAGTCCACCAAGAGAAGAAGATAAATAATAATCGCTCTTCACAATTCGGTTATAATTCATATCAATCAGATATTGAATTCCAACAGCTGGTGTGATTTTATCAAAAATCTGCCATGCCACTGTATTTAACGATTGCTCAACAGCATAACGTAATGTTACATTGCCGCGATATCGTCCATTCGAGTTCGATGGCCCATCTTTAAACTTATAATCTCGGATAATCGTGTTCGGAGTATAATCTCGTTCCAAAGCCGGTGTATATACAATCAATGGTTTAATCGAACTACCTGGCTGACGATATGACTGATAAGCACGGTTAATCGTGTAACCCTCTAACTCACTCTGACTCCGTCCACCAACAATCGCTACAACTCTACCATCTGAATTGTCAATACATACCGCTGCACCCTGCATCTGATACATGCCAGTGCTTGCATCCTTTTCCTTAAATGCTGTCAAATTTGAATTAACTTCCTTTTGTAATTTCTTCTGCTTCGCCAAATCAATTGATGTATAAATACGATAGCCCGAATTGAACAGCTCCTGCTGAGAATTCTCATAAGCCTCTTTATACTGTTCCTCGTAATCATCTTCGCTCGCATCTGACTTAAACGAATTCTGGAATTCAAATCCATTCTTTTTCATAATGGCTCTTGTTGCACAATTGGTGATGTAAGTCTGAATAAAATTACGTTTCGTCTCTGTCTTAGGATTCAGCGTAATCTTCTCATTGTATGCCTCATCATATTCTACTGATGTTATCACCTTGTCGGCTAGCATCTGGTCTAAGATACGATTCTTACGTTTCACTGTATTCTCAATCTTGGTCTCTGGATTGTACAGCGTAGGGTTATTCGGAATTGCACAGAGAAATGTAATCTGTGCTAGCGAAAGTTCCTTACAGCTCTTGCTGAAATAGCCTTGGGCTGCTGCCTCAATTCCATAGTAACCACTGGCAAAATACATATTGTTCATATAGAATTCGAGAAGTTGATCCTTTGAATACTTCTTCTCTAACTCTAATGCGATAAAAATCTCTTTAATCTTACGTTCATAAGTCTTCGCTGTACTTAAAAATACACCTCGTGCTAACTGCTGCGTTATGGTAGATGCACCTTGTGTCTTCTCGCCGTTATTTTGCAATAACACAACAAAAGCACGCATGATACCTGCCGCATCAATTCCGTTGTGACTGTAAAACTTCTTATCCTCTGTCACAATCATCGCATCAAGCGCTGACTGTGGCATATCCGCTAAAGGCAGATAATACGTGTCCTTCTCTCCACGAAGTACAACAACTTGCTTACCCTTCGAGTTATAGGCAATGGACGTTTGGGAAGCCTTAAAGGTATCCTCCGTCGATTCATTTACCATGGCAATCGCTTCATCCTGCATAGCAAAAATCCTCTTGCCATACTTAAAGTAGAAGAAAATTCCACCAATCAGAAGTGCTAGTAAAAACAACAATATAAATATTTTTAAAAACAAGAAAAACTTACGCTTTTTCTTTTTTCTTCTAGCCATAAATTCCTCCATTCTACTCATCATAGAGTCAACATGAGCATTATACTACAATTATGGGCAGAAGTGCAACTCTTTACGAAACCCTTATATAATCAGTACCCTTTGTAATCTTAGCAAGATATAATGCTTCATCCGCTTTTTCGTATATTTCTTCGTACTCCGTAGGACCAACGATTGTTGCTACTCCTACACTACACTTAATAGATATATCGGCAACCTGATTCTCTGGCAATAAGAACATTGATAAAAATTCTTTCATTTTTTCATCAATCATATCATCGTCTTCATCTTCCACATATGCCATAAACTTCTCATTACCCTTGCGACCAAAGACACTCAATCTCTCAACTGTCTGCTGAAATAACGCAGATACTTTTTGAATGACGATGTCTCCACATGAATGACCATTTTGCTCGACGATTTTGTTAAACTGGTCAATCCCTACCAAAATCAAAGTATGCTTACTATCAAAAGCGGAAGCTTTCATCTTCTCTTTAATCTGTGTTACCAAGAAATTATTGTGATACAAATTTGTCATTTGATCAATATCACTCTGACTATGAAGTACCTGTTGTTTGAGAACCTCATCGTGAATACACTTTGTCCTACCAAATACACGCATGACACGACCAGATGAATCCGCAACACTCTTATAGGTCAAACGGTGCCACTCATAACCCCTTCCCGAAATCTTACTCAGATACTCTAATTTACCACTTGTTGGCTGACACATTGCAGAATCAACCAATGCGATATATTCTTCCAAAAAATCAGGGTGCACTCTAGAATCATTATGTAACGATTCGAGGTAGTGTTCAATCACTTTTCGTGACAACGTACCGTCAAGTTCCTTCATCGAGTACGCCATCTCATCCTTGAATGGATTAATTTCAAACAGAATCTCCGAACTCATATCCTCAAGAATTCGATATCGTTCT
>CAZUGH010000009.1:30575-32051 GCA_964619785.1 uncultured Lachnospiraceae bacterium
CTCCCGTTCTCCCAATTCGTATATCCCTACACCGCCTGGCAACAGATCAACTAAGATATCGCCCCAATCGATTTTCCTCATAATCTGTGCATCTAGTTCGCTATGCCCCATTCTGCCTTCCTCCTAACTGTTAACTACGATGTATCTTTTATTATACACTTTTTCATCAAAAAAGACCATCACTTTATCGCGATGGTCTTCATATTAATATACTTATTAAGGACGAATCCGTTTCATCTGTTTTGCCAAAACTGGTCCAATCAAACATGCTACTATCATCTTCACTAAATCACCTGGAATGAACGGAATCACGCCAGCACCAAGTGCTGCCACAAAGCTCATGCCTGCCTGATATGCCAACCATGCTGTACCGAATCCGTAGCAAATCAATGTTCCCAAAATCATTCCCACAAAGTGAAGGATATGATTGTTGGCAAACTTCTCAACAAAAATTCCTGCTAATATCGCAATGGCGATATATCCCAAGAGATATCCACCAGTTGGTCCAAGGACCTTACCAACACCGCCAGAAAATCCTGAGAATACTGGAACTCCAACAAGTCCAATGGCAATATACACAAGACAGCTCAGTGTTCCCTTTTTCCAACCAAGCGGAAATACAAGTAGATAAATCACGAACGTTGCCAAAGAGATTGGCACAGGACCAATTGGCAAGGAAAACGGACTAGCCACACACAATACCGCTGCCATAATTGCGATTAATACAACATCATAAATTTTACTGTTCTTCATATGCTCTCCTTCTAAATCATTTTCTATAAGAGAGTATAGCGAACTTTTTTCTTAATGTCAACCCTTAAATGTATATTAGGTTTACATTAGTAATTTTATCAAACTTTCTCTAAATCTATCATCATCCTCTGGCTGTCGTTTTCTCGGTCCTTTACTATGACCACGGCCACGACTTCTTCTCGCTTCTTTTGCCATGTGTCGTTCCATCAAAAGTCCATCAATATTATCATTCGTATATACACGACCACTCTGATGTACCGCCAAGGCTCCTTTTCCCAATACCATTGCAGCCACACCATAGTCCTGTGTCACAACCAAATCACCTGTATGCGTTCGCGACACCAGTTCGAAATCTGCTGAATCAGCTCCCTGGTCTACTACTACAACCTGTGCATATTCAGAACGCAGGATGTGTGCTGTATCACAGAGTAACACGACAGGAATCTCCCTCTTCATCGCTTCCTCTACCACAATGCTAACTACCGGGCAAGCATCTGCATCTACCAATATTGTCATTTTCTGCGCACCGCTTTCATCATTTTCTTATTCTGATACATCATCGTATCCGCTCGCTTCATCATCGGTTCTAAGCTCGTTTCGCCTTTTTCATGTCTGGCATATCCAAGTGCAAAGGAAATATGAACTGGACTAACCTCATTCATTTTCTGACGAGAAAATTCAATCCTTTGCAGCTCTTCGTCCATTCCCATCGCATCGATATTG
>CAZUGH010000009.1:32151-35939 GCA_964619785.1 uncultured Lachnospiraceae bacterium
ATCGACCCTCTATCTGTTACAATAGGGGGTCGATATATATTAATATTATATTGTAGGCTAATTATCTCTGAACACGACCAGAACCATCTCCACCAGCCAGTTTCAGAACTTCATCCATAGATACCATATTGAAGTCGCCTTCAATGGAGTGCTTCAAGCAGGAAGCAGCTACTGCAAACTCAATTGTAGGCTGTGGATCATACTCATTGAGGCATGCGCAAATCAGTCCGCCACCAAAGCTATCGCCACCGCCAACACGGTCAACAATGTGCATCTTGTACTTCTTGCTGAAGTAATAATCCTTACCATCATAAAGCATTGCAGACCAATTATTATCATTGGCTGACAATGATTCACGAAGAGTAATGGCAACCTTTTCAAAGCCAAAACGATCTGCTAACTGTTTCGCAACATCCTTGTATCCTTCATGGTTTACTGTACCTGTTGTAACATCTGTATCAGCTGCCTTAATGCCAAATACATCTGCAGCATCTTCTTCATTGGCGATACATACATCAACATATTCACAAAGCTCAGCCATTACCTTGCCAGCTTTTTCTTTGCTCCACAATTTATTACGATAGTTCAAATCGCATGAAATCTTCACACCAGCTGCCTTAGCTGCTTTACATGCTTCAAGACAAATAGCGGCAACATCATCATTTAATGCTGGAGTAATTCCTGTGAAATGGAACCACTGTGCGCCATCAAAGATTTCTTTCCAGTTAAAGTCGTCCTTTGATGCGGTTGCAATCGAAGAACCAGCACGGTCATAAATAACCTTTGAAGGTCTCTGAGAAGCACCTTTTTCCAAATAATAAATACCCACACGGTCACCACCGCGTGCAATATAAGATGTGTCTACACCATATTTTCTAAGAGAATTTACACCCGCCTGTCCAATCTCATGAGCAGGAAGCTTCGTAACGAACTTTGCATCAAAACCATAATTAGCAAGTGATACAGCCACATTTGCCTCACCACCACCATAGGTTGCACCATATTGTTCTGCCTGAACAAAACGATAATATCCTTCTGGTGCCAGTCTCAACATAATCTCTCCAAATGTAATAACTTTCTTAGCCATTTTATTATCCTCCTATTATTTCTGTACAAGATGAACAGCGAAGCCGCCGATCTCATCCTGAAGATATACAAAAGTCATCTTGCCATCTACTACCTTAGCTGTGCTCATATCAAACTTCACACCAAGGCCCTCTAAATAATTAACAGCTCGGTCTACGTTATTAGTTCCGATTGCAATATGACCATACTTGCCATTTCCCTTTGCATTCATCGCTTCTACTTCATTGCCTGCAAAATAGGACTTGCTAGTCTCTCTCTTAGCAAAGCCAAACATGGCACCAAATGTATCTGCTACGCTCTCAGCCTCTGACTTATTATCACAATTAATACCAATATGACGTAACTCAAATCCAAGCATTGTATGTACTGCTTCACGTGTCAGCTTCTCAATCTCATCAAACTTGCCTTCTTTTACCAGGGCACCATTCACCATCCAGCTTCCGCCACATGCAAGAATCTTATCAAACGCAAGATACTCATTAATATTACCTGCATTGATTCCACCTGTTGGCATAAACTTCATCTTCGTATATGGTGCTGACATTGCTTTAATCATCTTCAAGCCGCCTGCTGCTTCTGCAGGGAAGAACTTAACTACTTCTAGGCCTAATTCCAATGCCTGCTCAATATCACTTGGATTTGCTGTACCTGGTGTAACAGGTATATTCTTATCGATACAATACTTAACAACCTTAGGATTGAGTCCAGGACTAACGATAAACTTTGCGCCTGCAGAGGCTGCGCGGTCAACCTGCTCAGTAGTCAGAACAGTTCCTGCACCTACTAACATCTCAGGGAACTCTTTTGCCATAATACGAATAGACTCTTCTGCTGCGTCGGTACGAAATGTAACCTCAGCACATGGCAAACCGCCATCACAAAGTGCCTGGCCAAGTGGCTTAGCATCTTTCGCATCATTCAGAACTACTACTGGTACAATACCAATCTTTTGAATCTTCTCTAATACTTCATTCATCTCAAAATCTCCTTTATTTATAGTTTCACATTGTGAAACCTTGTTTCAGATTACGAACCTGTCTATTATTATACACCCTTATATGCCATTGTCAAGATTTTTAAAAAGTGTTACAATGATGAAACTTGATATGAAAAAGGAGCGTTTCCTATGGAAGAGAAAAATCCAATCCAAGTAGCTGACCGACTATTTCTCACAGTAGAGATACTAGCTGCTGATGGTCCTGCTGGGCTAATGGAACTCAGCAAAAAGCTCGAATTAAACAAAACCACCGTACACCGCATCTTGAATTCCTTGATTTACATGGGCTACGTCAAACAGGATTCGGTGTCATTAAAATACAGTCTTACCTTTAAAATCTGGGAAGTTGCCAACCAGCTCCTCACCAAGATTGACATGGTCGATATCGCCAGACCACATCTCAAAAAACTAGTTGAAGACTCCGGCGAAACTGTACACCTTGTTGAGAAAAATGGTGTCAATGCCGTCTACATTGATAAAGTAGAATCCTATACCAATTCTGTTCGACTCGTTTCAAAGGTAGGCGAAAGCATTCCCCTCTATTGTTCCGGTGTTGGCAAAGCAATCCTTGCTGATATGGAAGACGACGCCATCCGTGCCATCTGGAAATCAAGTCAGATACAGAAACTAACCGATCATACAATCATTTCGCTAGATGAATTTATGAAAAAAATCACCCAGATACGTAAGCTAGGTTACGCACTAGATGATGAAGAAAACGAGATGGGCGTTCGTTGTATCGCTGCATGTCTTCGCGACTACCGCGGCAAAGCAAAGTATGCATTTAGTATCTCGGCACCTGTGAATCGTATGGATGAAGCACGACTCCTTCAATTAGCAAATTGCGTACTTGCAACAAAAGAATCTATCTCTCAAGAAATTCATTAAATAGCTTATCCTCTGTTGTGGCGCAAAGTATCCGCTCCTCGCGTTCCACATCTCGAAATATCTTAGAAATCAATGACAAGACCTCTAAATGGTCATCACTATTCTCTGCTGCCAAGGCAATAACAAGTGATATCGGATGCACTTTCCCCTGGAAAAACACAGGTTTGCGAAAGAGCGCTACACTGATTTGATTCTTGCGTACACCTTGGTCTGGTCTAGCATGCGCCAAGGCAATATCTGGTGTAATCACATAATATGCCCCTTGCTCTGCCGTTACTGTTCGTATTTCCTCTAGATAATCCTGCGTTACATACCCCTGACACACAAGTGGCAGAATTGCTTTGCATAATGCCTGGCTCCAATCGACATTTTCAGTAACAATCTGAACATTTTCCCGTTTTAATAAGTTCTCTATTCTTAATTTACACATATCGTTCTCCAATGCATTTCCCATTTTAATCCTTTTCATATTCTATCACGACAAAGTTTTCTCGTAAAGCCCTTTTCCCGCCAAAAGATTAGCACGTTCTTTTTTCCATTCCATATACTATGAGTAACAACTCAATAAGGAGAACTCTATGGCAACTCCTATCACCAATCAGGCAACCCTGACTTATAATTACGGAACAGAAAGTGGAAGTGCCCAGTCCAATATCGCAACCACGATGCTCCAGGGTCCCCTCACGCTTGCCAAGCATGTCCTCGAACCCACCTACCGTTTTCAGGACGAATTATCTTATACACTCATTGTAAAAAACACGAGTTCCATCGCCTTGTCAAATGTCAGCATTGTCGACAATCTAGGAACCTATCCCGT
>CAZUGH010000009.1:36039-44885 GCA_964619785.1 uncultured Lachnospiraceae bacterium
GTTCCATCGCCTTGTCAAATGTCAGCATTGTCGACAATCTAGGAACCTATCCCGTAGCAGGAACCACGAATGTAACTCCACTTGAATATGTCGGCCCAGCAAATCTGTATATTGATAATGTATTTTCCTCTGTTATTACACCGACCGTTTCAGCAGATAATTCCTCTCTCACTTTTGTAATCAACAGTATCGCTGCCTTATCTGAGCTATTGATTCAATACAAGGTAAAAACAAATGAATATGCAGGCCTTGCGACTGGCTCAAGCATTCATAACACTGCCACTGCAACTGCGGATGGCATTACAACACCTGTTACCGCCGAAGCAACTACAACTGTAGAAGATTATGCCGAAATTCAAATCAAGAAAGATATGTCACCAAATCCCGTTGTCAACGGAAGTTCCATCACCTATACGTTCCTAATCGAGAATTACGGCAACGATTACAACAGACCAGACAACAGGTGTCACAACACTAAAGCCATCCTCACACACGGTTGTTGTTACAGGAAGAATCTAAGTACAAAACAAAGGAGCTGTTGCCCCATGACATGAATCATGGAGCAGCAACTCCTTCTATTTAACAGAACAATCGAACTGCTTCTTTGAAATTCAATATCTGTGTTCTGCGAATTCCTCTTCCGAAAGTCGTGTAATAACGTTTATTCACATACTCAATCATATGAGGCAACTGTTCCCTACAATCTGGTTTGTCATAATACCTCGATACGACAACATATGTGTTTCTTCCCGTCTGATAAAGTTGCAAGCCAGCATACATTTCCCTGTGATGCTTCTTCATATGACGGTCAATGTCTTTCACTAGTGCGATGTAGCGCTCTCGTTCTCGACCCATAAATTGTACATAACTCACATCATATACATAATTACAACCGTCCGGGCACTTCGGCTTGGGTGGCGCAGGCTTACATTTTTCTAAGCGCTCCTCCTCATAACCTCGCATCATCTGTCGCATCTCACAGGTAGGCTCTCCTGACTTACAGGAATTCTGCCACATATTACTACTATCCATGGAATCACTTCCTAAACATTCCTTCCGTTTATCTTATGAAGAAATCAGGAAAATGTGTTGCCGTTACTTAAATTCATCCCATGTTCTATCGTCTTCTACAAAACCCTTCTTCGCTTTCTTCTTACAAATCAACTTAATAATAAATCCACTTGCAAAACAAAGTGCCATGATGAGCCATCCACCGATTAACTCTGCATAGAAGCCATACTCTGTATTGTAACGTCCACCATTCTTAGCAAACAATGTGTACATATTCCAACAGAAGAAACCAAATAGTAACAATGGTGAGAGAAAACGTACAGAAGCGGTGAACCACCAACTTGGCATACGGAATTTCTTCGTATTCGCATTGATTACTTCCACTACTTTATGAGGATCAAAAATCCATCCAACAACCAAACACTCCAAGATACCAATCACAATCATGCTGTACTGATTCGTCCAGTTATCCACGATATCTAACCAAGCAAGTCCAGCTCTAGTTACATAAAGCAGGGAAATGATAGCAGCCACCGTACAAACCTTAATTGTCGTCTTCTTGTGTGACAAGGAGAATTTATCCGCAATCGCGGTCGCAACACCCTCGATAATTGAGAATGCGGAATCTACCGCTAACGTAACCAGGCAGAGATAGAAGATAGCTCCGAAGATTGCATTGGCGACTCCGTTACCTGTCAGATTGACTATCGCAGTTGGATAAACCATAAATGCAGTACCGATACCCGATGTTGTCATGTCTCCTGTTGTCATACCACAACCATACATTGTCGTAAACATTACGATACCAGAGAGTACACTAACAGCCAAATCAGAGAATGCAATAATCAATGTGTCAACTGCCACATTAGAATCACGATCTAAGAACGAACCGTAAGCAAACATAATCGCCATCATGATAGATAAGCTATAGAATACCTGCCCAACGGCATCAATCCAGAGGGATGCATTCGCAAGCGCAGCCCAATCTGGAATAACAAACTTAGCAAAACCAGCCATGGCACCACTCATTGTAAATCCCTTGATTGCCATGATAATCAAACATACAACGGGTGCAAATACAGTGAACTTAACTACTTTGCCCACACTACTAGCACCATTACGAATACAGAAATAAATCAACAGCCAGGCAATCGCAACAAACAACAATAGAATTGGTGGAATGCCATATCCAGAAGTAACACCGGTTGTCTCAATCGTCTTCGTAAACAGGCTTCCCGCTGCTTCCGAATTACCAGTCATACCTGCGAACTTGTAGCTGATACCAAACATCATAAGAACCCAGGCAAATACAACCGCATAATATGTTGCAATAACAAATGCATTGGTGGTTGCTGCCCATCCAACCCATTCACTCTTCTTGTTCATCGCGCGAAAGGAACCAGGGGCACCCTTTCTTACGTGACGTCCAATCGAAATCTCCATCATCAAAAGTGGTATCCCAAGTACCAGCAATGCAATGACATAGACAAACAAAAATGCTCCACCACCATACTTTGCTGCTAGTCCTGGGAAACGCCATGCGTTACCAAGTCCAACGGCAGAACCTACTGCTGCAAGAATAAATGTACTTCTCGAAGCCCAACTACCTCTTTTTTCCATAACAACTTCTCCTCCTAGTATGGGTATTAACCCTTTTTAATAATAAGCAATATTATACCACAAGAACTTTATTTGATAAACTTTTTTCTAAGAAAATTTATAGATAATCCTTACGAAGATTTTCCTCCATCTCCTTTATCTCACGTTCTAACTCCCTAGATGACATAAGCAGGCAACCTGCACCACGAATGATTACCTGTTCTAGGGCATCCGAAGTGGCAACGGTGACGCGATACTTCTGCCCATGATTGTGTGCGAATTTCTCAATATATTGGTCCGCCGTCTCCGCTTCCTTCGTATAAACAACGTGAATATTGTGATAATCATAGACCTCTGTTGTGTGCCCTTTGACACGATACGCATCGAAAACCAGGATGAGATTGCATTTTCTCATTCCTTGATAATTGCAAAGGATGTCCATCAATCTTCCTCGCGCACCCTCCATATTGTCCTTCGCTAGCTCGCTTAATTCCGGCCAGGAAAATACAATATTGTAGCCATCTACTAAGAGATACTCTTCTCTCGAAACCATCTTCGTCCCTTTATAGGTCGTTGCCGGAATCGTCTTCTTTTGCTTCCTTCTGGCAATCCCTTTATGTGGGGTGAAACCACTTTTCTGATTGGCATAGTATGTCCGATTCAAAATCGCATCAATCTCTTCTGTTCCAATTGACTCATCACGCACCGACTTTGCTACAGAGGCCGGATTGGTCTCTTCTAACTCTTGCTCCTTTAACACCTGTTCGGTATGCATGTAATCTTTCACCTGATCCCATGGCACGACAAACCCAGCACCATGCGCGCAAAATACCGACCCCGTCGGGTTGAGAAGATCTGCTTCTGGATCATAACCAATCTGCTCGATTACCTCTTCCTGGTTATGGCAAGGGCCATAGCCTTTTACATTACAATACAGATGTCCCTGACCTTTCGTATACGACATCATCTCCTGTTGATATAGGTTCATACATGCCACAGGCGCATTGCCAGTCAATATCGTCATGTCCCCTTCTTGGTAAGGAGCCCCGAAGGTACCTTTCATTTTCTCAACATCCATCATCGCACGCCCAACACTCGCCTCAGGAAGTTCCATACGAAATTCATAATATGGTTCAAGAAGAATTGACTTTGCTTGCCTCAGTCCCTGCCTCAAAGCACGATAAGTCGCCTGTCTAAAATCGCCACCTTCTGTGTGCTTTAAGTGTGCGCGTCCATTTACAATCGTTATCCTCATATCCGTAATAACAGAACCCGTCAGCACACCACGATGCTCACGTTCCATCAAATGAGTCAGAATCAATCTCTGCCAGTTCTTCGCAAGGATATCCTCACTACAATCGGTCGCAAATTCAAGTCCACTCCCTGGCTCTCCCGGCTCCATCAATAGATGAACCTCCGCATAGTGACGCAATGGTTCAAAATGCCCCACACCTTCTACCGTATTTGCAATCGTCTCCTTATAGACGATATTACCTGAACCAAACGTTACATTCACGTGATATCGTTCCCAGATGAGCCGCTCAAGAATCTCAATCTGAACCTGCCCCATAATCTGAGCCTTCAATTCCTGAAGTTCCACATTCCATTCGATGTGGAGCTCTGGCTCCTCTTCTTCAAGCTGACGCAGCATCGGCAGCATCTGTGCTGGGTCACAATCATCTGGCAGCTGAATCTGATAGACCAATACAGGTTCTAGAATTGGCAGTGCCACTTCCGTCTCATAGCCTAGGCCTTCACCCGGAAAAGTCCGTGTCAGACCAGTCAAGGCACATATTGTCCCCGCTTCCACCATTTGCCTCGTCTCGTAACTCTCACCTGAGTAGATTCGTATCTCATTGACCTTCTCTTTCCATTCTTCTTCCTCTCGGTCTTCCCCTTCTAACAACGTCTTGACTGCGAGGCTTCCACCTGTAATCTTACAATGCGTCAGCCGATTGCCCTGGTCATCTCTTGTAATTTTAAATATTCTAGCGCCAAACTCATCCGAATAATGTGGCATGCATGTATAATCTTGCAATCCACAAATCAGTTCCTCGACACCTTCCACTTTAAGTGCTGAGCCAAAAAAGCAAGGGTACACCTTCTGCTCTTGAATCAGACGTTGAATAGATTCCACCGGGAGTCTCTCTGTAGAAAGCAGGGTTTCCATCGCTTCCTCATCATTCACCGCCACATCTTCGAGAAATTCCTGCGAATCTGTCTGTGAAAAATCGACGCAGCCACCACCTAACTTCTCCTTTAATTCTTCCATCAATCGCACTTGGTCTGTCTCTGGCTGATCCATTTTATTTACAAAAAGGAACGTAGGAATCTGATATTGCCTCGTCAGACGCCACAATGTCCTCGTGTGTCCTTGAACACCATCCGCACCACTGATTACCAAAATTGCATAATCAAGCACTTGCAACGTTCTCTCCATCTCCGGCGAGAAATCCACATGACCCGGCGTATCTAACAACGTAACCGTTGTATCTTTAAAGTCAAGCAATGCCTGCTTCGAAAAGATGGTGATACCACGGTCTCGCTCCATCGGATTGGTATCAAGAAATGCATCCTTTTTATCGACCCGCCCCACCTTATCAATCTGTCCATTGGTAAAAAGCAGGCTCTCCGACAATGTCGTCTTCCCAGCATCTACATGCGCTAGTATCCCTATGGTTAACTGTCTCATATATTTCAACTCGCTCTCATTTTCCCTTTGCTATCAATCGTTACTCCGGTCTTATCAGAATAGTGATTCAATCTCTTGATGATTCGCTGCTTCTGTTTCCCCTGGCTAATCACCGGCTGATAATTATTAATTCCGTCCGAGCCACTGATGCGCACGGGAATCACCGTTGGTGCCTTGCGACTAACCTTACCCTTTTTCATCGAAAATGTCATCTGAAACATGAACGCATCCTTATCTGGTGGATTCGTATTGCCGCCGAAGCAGAAATTTCCCAGACTGTAGAGAATGTATTTTCCCTTATAGCTCTCGATTCCCTGCATCACATGTGGGTGGTGACCAATCACCACATCCGCTCCCAGATTGATTGCCGTATGTCCCAAAGTTTTCTGAATGGGTTGCAAATCCTGCGTATACTCAATTCCCGAATGCATACTCACAATGATAACATCTGGTTTCTTCTTCTTCACCTGCTTCATCGCATTCACCAATGTCGCTACCGGGCGATACCCCACCTCGATACTCGAAATTGACACCAGTCCAACACGAAATCCATTGACCTTGCGAATCGCCGTACTCGTTTCAGTTGTATAAGCAATCTTCGCTTTCTTGAGAAGTGCCATTGTATCGCTTCGACTCACTGCACCATAATCACTACTGTGGTTATTCGACAACGACACCGCTTCCACCGAACCCTTCTTTAAAATATTGATATAAGATGGTTTGCCACGGAATGCCCACTTCTTGCTAGCCCTTGTCCCACGATTGCTCAACGTCCCTTCAAAGTTCACCAGAGTCAGGTCATCCTTGCCAAACACCTTCTGAACTTTTTTCAGAAAATACGCTGCTCCTTTTTTGCTATACACCGTCGGCAGGCTTACACTCGTCGGTTGCGCAATATCCTTTGCCAACGTACAATCTCCAGCTGCGCTGAGTGTGAAGCTTTTTGTCTTGCACTCACAGGAAAATGGAATCAGCATAGAGACACATAAACATATCATACATAATAAAATTTTCTTCTTCATAGGCTCCTCAATTCACAATTTATTACTTCAAATATACTATGACAAGGCATGAAAAGCAATATTTACGCTGTAAAAAGCAATATCTGACAAGTTTTCAAGCAGAAAGAGCAAATTTTGACAAGCGTTTTGATTCAGATTTTGGTAAGATGAAGATAATTAAAAATTCTCAAAAGGAGCGACAATTATGAATTCGAATCAAAACAAACCTTTAGTAACTCATATTTTTACTGCTGATCCATCTGCTCACGTATTTGATGGCAAGATTTACGTTTATCCATCTCATGACCTTCCACACGATTGTGAAGATAATGACAATGGTGATCAGTACAATATGGAGGATTACCACATTTTATCGATGGACAGCATCGACGCACCATGTGTTGACAACGGTGAAGCATTACACATGAAGGATGTTCCATGGGTAAGCAAGCAGATGTGGGCACCAGATGCATGCGAAAAAGATGGTAAGTACTACCTCATTTTCCCTGCAAGAGATAAAGATGGCATCTTCCGTTTAGGTATGGCTGTTAGTGATAGTCCTGTTGGACCTTTCAAGCCAGAACCTAACTATATTCCAGGAAGTTTTAGTATCGACCCAGCCATTTTCACAGACGAAGACGGCAGAGCTTATACATACTTTGGTGGTCTGTGGGGCGGACAGCTTGAGAAGTGGCAGACTGGCGAATTTATCGAAGACGCTGAAGGTCCAGCACTTGATGCACCAGCATTAGGACCATACATGGCTGAGATGAGCGACGACCGTTTAACATTTAAGACAGAGCCAAAAGAGATGAAGATTATCGACGAAGATGGCAACCCTATCTTGGCTGGTGACGAAGAGAGAAGATATTTCGAAGGACCTTGGATGCACAAATACAATGGCAACTACTACCTTTCCTATTCAACCGGAACAACACACTATCTTGCTTATGCAATGAGCAAGAGTCCAGAAGGACCTTTCACATATAAAGGAAAGATTCTTGAGCCAGTTATCGGTTGGACAACACATCATTCCATCGTTGAATTTGAAGGAAAATGGTATCTGTTCTACCACGATTGTGAACTTTCTAATGGTGTTAATCACAAACGTTGTGTTAAGTTCTGTGAGCTTACATACAACGAAGATGGAACCATTCAGACAATCACACCTTATCAAGATTAATACATCAATATGAAAAAGTAAAACTCCAGATGTTAGAGAGCCTTCTTAACGCTTCCCTAACATCTGGAGTTTTTTTTGCGAAAGTTGCTGCAAACAACGTTCATGAAAATTTAGGAGTTGTATTTATCTGAAACGATACCCTGAATATCGTAACATTCTATAAGGGGTTGTAGCGGCGAATTACATCTTCCATCCTAGTTCCACCAGAAATCATCTGAAAGATTGCCTCTTGTGCCAATTCAAATTCTCGAAACATCTGTCGTTTCTCCTTTAGATTCCCATATACCTTCCAATATCCTGCCGCCAAGCAATTCTCCCCTGCATTGTGGATAAATCCTTCTACGTCCTCAATGGGATAACCTAATAGTAATCCCATCTCGTGTGGGAAATGCTGCTTTGTCTCTAGATAGTACTGATAGCGTCTTCTGAATTCGGGTAAAATGTCTCCCAGGCAAACAGATGAATATCCCATCTGTTCAAGCAGTCTCTGCGATTCTCTCTGTTTCATATAGGATGCAAGGGGCTCCTTGCGATACAAGAGAATGATAGTTCGCTCCACATTCACTTGTAATACGTATGCCGAGATTCCTGTACCCTGAAGAATATAATTCATGTATGCAAGCCGCGATTCGTAGTAGCTCATCAGAGGATTTTCCATGAAACGAAAAAATCTCTGTCACACGAGGCTGCGCTTTGGTTAGAGTGCCTGTTTTGTCAAATACAATCGTGTCTGCATGCGCAATTGCTTCTAGATATTTGCCGCCTTTAACCGTGATATTATGCAGACTCGCCTCTTGTATCGCAGACAAAACAGCAATCGGCATTGCAAGCTTCAATGCACACGAGAAATCCGCCAGGTTCTCCGCTCGATTTTCCAGTGCTGATTTCATTTTCTCCGATTCTTCAATCATCGCCACAATCTTCTCAAAACGGCTTGCGCCACCCACCGTCTTGACCTGTAGAACCAGTTCACCTTCTTCGACTACGGTGCCTGCATAGACATAGCCATCTTTTTTCTTATGAATTGGCAATGGCTCTCCGGTCATCGAACTCTGGTTGACCATCGCATCACCCGACGATATGACCCCATCAAATGGAATCACATTTCCCATCTGCACCAACACCCGGTCACCCACTTTAACCTCTGTTGCCGGAACTAGGACATCACCATCCTCCGCGCGAAGCCATACCTTTTCCACATTGAGAGACATGCTCCTCGCCAGATTGCCAACCGACCTCTTCCTCGTCCATTCTTCTAGTGTCTCGCCGATACTGAGAAGGAACATCGTCGAACCAGCCGTATTCATATCCTGACGAATCAATGAAACACCAATTGCCGCAGCATCTAACACATCTACCT